>CAZPIF010000006.1:0-20680 GCA_964586565.1 uncultured bacterium | reverse complement strand
ATAAAGATGTAGCTTCTTGTATCCGCGTTAAGCATTGGTTGATTGAGCGGGCTTGGCGCTCTGTGTTTATAACGGCATCGCCACTGTATTTATATTTTGTAATTATAAGCGTTTTAATTTTTTTTAATAAAAGGTCTGTTCCGTTGTTTTTAAGAGCAGAAATTGAAATGGCGTCCAAATGTTTGGTTTTGTTTTTTTTCAAATCTTTCTTGTTATATACCAAAATTTGTTTGTTAAGATCAATATTATCAACTGGTTTTGATTCAGCAGTAAAAAGAGATAAAACCACATCTGCTGCCTCTATTTCCTTTTTAGCTCTCCTAACCCCCTCTTTTTCTATTTCGTTTTTTGTTTCTCTAATTCCAGCTGTGTCGGTTATGGTAATCGGGAAGCCAAATAGGTTTATTTCTGCAGAAACAAGATCGCGAGTTGTTCCCGGAGTGGGGTCAACTATGCTTTTGTTTTCTTTGTAAAGTTGGTTCATTAGTGTTGATTTTCCAACGTTTGGCTCACCTATAATTACCATTTTTATTCCATTTGTGCATGCTGAGCCAATTGAATAAGATGTCGACATGTCTTTGATAGTTAAGCTTATTCTTTTCAATAGCTTAAGGATTGTTTTTATTGAGTTTTTTAGTGTTTTTTCGTCTTCTGATACGTCAAACTCGTATTCTAAGATAGATAGTGAGTGCAGAAGACTCTTTCTGGCGGAGATGATTCTTTTTGTGTTTTCCCCCCCGAGGTTGTCGATGTTTAATCTCAGGCCCCTAGAAGATCTTGACGAGATAAGGAGCGCAACAGACTCTGCCTGCGAGAGACTGAGCTTTCCATTTAAGAAGGCCCTTTTTGTGTATTCCCCTGGCTCGGCCTCTCTGGCACCATGCTCTACTGAAGCGTTAATTATTTTTTTACAGATTAAGGGGTTTCCATGGCACGATATTTCAACCACGTCCTCTCCGGTATATGATTGTGGGCCTTTAAAAAAAGTATATATTCCTTCATCTATTTTTTTCCCTTTTTCGTCAAAAACAGGCTTGAAAGAAGAGAGCATGTGAGAAAATGGACGTACGCTTTTTGAGATCTTGGTTGCTATGTCAAGAGCCGTGTCGCCGCTTATTCTTAATACGGCGACACCAGAATAGCCGTGTGGGGTCGCTTGCGATACAATTGTATCTCTGAAATACATATTGTTATTACTCTTTTGTTGTTTCTGGTGGAATTAGTTTTTGTTGTGCTATGGTTAATATATTAAAAAGAGTATAGTATAGGTTTAAACCTGATGGAAAGGAGTTAAAAATAAAGAAAAAGAAAAACGACATCATATACTGCATCATTTTCTGTTGTTGTTGTTGTGAGGGTCCCGCCATCATCTTTTGTTGTATAAACATTGAAACAACCATTAATATTGGCAGCGCAGCTACGTGCGCACCGTAGATTGGGATTTCAAAGGGAAGGTCTAAGATTTTATCAGGCGCAGAAAGGTCTGTTATCCACCAAACAAACGGCTTTGCTCTTAATTCAATTGTTGTTCGGAAAACGATAAAAAGAGCAAACAGTAGCGGCATTTGCAAGAGCATTGGAAGGCACCCCCCTAGCGGATTAACCCCTCTTTTTTTATAGAGCTCCATTGTTGCTTGGTTTAGTTTTTGAGGGTTTGACTTGTGTTTTTCTTTAAGGGTGCTTATTTCTGGCTGAAGAGCTTGCATGGCCGAAGTAGACTGATAGCTTTTTTTCGTAAGGGGATAAACTAGAAGCTTTATTAAAAAAGAAAAAAGAATTAAAACATATCCGTAGTTTGGTATAATTAAATACATCTCGGTTAAAACATATAAAACTCCTTTAGAAATGGGCCTTATAAAAGCCCATCCAAAGTCCATTATTTCATCAAGGCCGACACCAAGGTTTTGTATTTTGTCGTACTCAAGTGGGCCAAGATATAATGAAAAAGAAATCGCTTCTCTTGGGTCGTAGATTACGCCCATATTATAAACTTCCCGAAGGTCTTTTAAGCCAGAAATATTTGCCTTTCTAATCATGTCGGGCGAGGACGGAATTAGGGCGGCCGTGAAATATTTAGTTCTAGTTGCGACCCAACTAGTTGACCCGTTAAGTGTTTTTATTGTTTCTTTTTCAGATTCAGCCTTTAGCTCTTCTAGTTCGCCTCCTTGAAGAGCGTAGGTTTTGAAGTATGTTTGGTCTTCTTTTTCGTTTTTTTCTGTCGAACTAAGACCGCCAACCCACCAGAGTTCAACCTCTCGAAATATATCGTTTTGTATCGAAGAGTAGTCAGTGCTTATATCGATAGTATAGCTACCGGGGTGGAAGGTTAGGTGTTTAAAGATAAATTTGTTTTTATATATTTCTTTTTTATAGGTTAGGGTTATGTCGGTTCTTATTGTTCTTGATGGCTCATGAGAATCTAGGCTCCACGATGAGGTAAGGTCAATTGTGTTGCCATCTAGGTCTTTAGCCAAGAGTAGTGGGCCATAGTTTTTTCCGTTGTTAATTAGGTTAACCCTTGATCCGTCATCCGTCGTGTGTTGGTTTATATGAAACTCTTTAATAGATCCGCCCGCCAAATTAGATATAAGAGCAGTGTATAGGTCGGTTTTAACCTCTGTCAGTCTTTCTTTTGTGTTTTGTGTTATTGTAGTGTTGTTGACTGGTTCTGACTTCGCTACGGGGGTGTTGTTTTGTATTTCTGGCGCCTGTGAGGCGCTAGGGTTGGTGTTGGTGTTTTTTTCAGCGACTTTTTCTGTGCTGCTTGGCGATACAATCTCTAGGTATTTGGGCGTAAAAACAAGAACAAGAGAGATTAGTAAAAAGGCAAGTAGGGTGTTTCTGTCCATTATCTTTTAACGGGGTCAAGCCCGCCTTTAAAAAAAGGGTTGCATTTTAAAATTCTTTTTGTGATTAAAAAAAGAGCACGATGGGCTGGTAGTAAGGTAAGGGCTTCAACAGCATAAGACGAACAGGTTGGACTAAACCTGCAGGAGGGAGGAAGTAGGGGGGAGACCACTCCTTTATAGGTTTTTATAACAACAACAAAGGCGCGCCTTATAAGCGAGTCTACTGTTTTAAATATATTAACCAACTCTTTTAAACTGCGATTCTTTTGCGGCCTTTTTTCCTGCGTCTTCGCAGTACCGATCTGCCACCTACCGAAGATCGTCTAGATCTGAATCCGTGCTTGTTGCGTTTTTTTCTATTACTTGGTTGAAAGGTTCTTTTCATTTTTTAAATAGTATTTGATAGGCGGAAAAATACTAATTTGAAAGCCTCTTAACAAAAAATATAATTTATATTATGGCGCAAAATTGATTTTTTTATTACCGAAGGATAAAAAAGTTTATTTTAATCATGGTTGTTAGTAATTTTTTATGTTTTAAAAAAGAATTGTGGAAAACTTGTGGAAAACAATAGTTTAATTTATAAAAAGTTTTGGGCTGACTCGCTTACCATCCTTAAAAAAGAGATGCCGGCGCACGCTATGAGCGCATGGTTTGAGCCTTTAAAGGCAACAGGAATTGATGGAGATGTGATAATTCTGGAGGCCCCTAATAAGTTTTTTTGTGAGTGGATCGACTCACATTATAAAAAAGAGATATTAAGAGCTCTTAATACAGCGACAAATAAACAAATACTATATAGATTAAAAATTTCTAAGAAAAACAAAACAAAAAGCGTTCCGGGTTATGAAAACCAGCTTGTTCCAGAAAAAAACAAGTTTTTATCTCGCAACAACCTAAACAAACAATATTCTTTTGATAATTTTATTGAGGGTGCAAACAATGAGTTTGCTAAGAATGCAGCAAAAGCGGTTTCTGTTGGACCGGGTGATAATAATTTTAACCCCTTAATTATATATGGAGGAGTTGGGCTAGGAAAGACCCATTTAATGCATGCAATAGGAAACGAAGCAACAATTATAAACCCTAATCTTAACGCAATGGTTGTTACGAGCGAAAGATTTACGCTTGATTTTGTGAACAGCTTAAGAAAAAACAAAACTATTGAATTTGCTCAACAATACAGGGCTGCTGATATTTTATTAATTGACGATATCCAGTTTTTTAGAGGAAAAGAACAAACCCAGGAACAATTTTTTCACACTTTTAATGTTTTGCATCAATCAGGAAAACAAATAGTGATGACTGCGGATAAATATCCGGGAGAAATGAAGGGCTTACAAAGTAGGCTTTTGTCTCGTTTTAATTCAGGTTTATCTGTGGATATTCAGCCTCCAAACTTTGAATTAAGGGTGGCAATTCTTTTAGAAAAAGCAGAACAAAATGGGCTTTTGCTAGATTATAATGTTATTGAGTTTATTGCAAGATATGTTAAAAACAATGTTAGAGATTTAGAGGGTGCCGTTATAAGAATTTTGGCAAAATCATCTCTTTTAAATAAAGAAATTGATTTTCAATTGGTAAAAGACGTTGTAAAAGAAAGAACGGGTGGTAAAATATTTGGTGATATATCAATGGAAGACATTGTAAAAAAGGTTTCTGAAAAATCAAATATATCAGTAGATGAAATTGTAGGCAAAAGCAGGAAAATGGAGATAGCGGAGGCACGACACATTTCAATTTATCTTTGTAGGAACATTATTGGAGCGTCCCTGTCAAATATAGGGTTGTATTTTGGTGGTAGGGACCACACAACAGTTATGCACTCCTTAACAACAGTAGACAAAAAGATAGAAACAGACTTAAAAATAAAAGATTCTGTGTTTAATTTAAAAGATCAAATTGAAGAGCTTTTATAGGTTTTTTTTGAGATTAAACAGAAATTAAAATAATTAAAAAGACTGGAGCTATTAATGCAAAAAAACAGCGTAAATAAAGTAATCTTGGTAGGAAACTTAGGACAAGATCCAGAGGCACGATTTACCCCACAGGGAACAGCTGTTACAAACCTCAGCATTGCAACAAATGAAACATGGAAAAATCAAAACGGAGAGCCCCAAGATAGAACAGAATGGCACAGAATTGTTATGTACGGTAAAATGGCAGAAACGGCTGCGGAGTATATGAAAAAAGGTCAAATGGTTTATGTGGAGGGGCGGCTAGAGACAAATGAATGGGAAGACCAAAATCAAGTAAAAAGAAAAACAACTCAGGTGCGTTGCGACAACTTTACAATGCTTGGGAGGAGACAAGAAGGGTCACAAATTACAGAAAGCGCTGGTAGCGAACAGGTTGAGAGCAGCGACGACGATATTCCTTTCTAGTCTTTAGAAATACCTTAGAAAAACACCCCGCTTGAAAACCTTTGGTCCAGAATTTTTATCATCGCTAAACCCTCGTTCATATATATGGAGATATATTTTATCTTATGTTTCTTTGTTTATGGGTTCGTTGTTGGGTAAAATAAAAATAAAAGGCCACCACAACCTCCCAAAGGTTGGGCCATATGTTATTGCATGTAATCATTTCAGCGATTACGATCCTTTATTTTTTAGCTACGCGATAAGGAAGCCTATAAACTTTATAGCTGCTAGCGACCAAGAGGTTGATATTGCTGTTGTTTGGGCGCCTTATGTTTATGGATGGATACCGGTGGATAGAAAAAACCTGTCACCCTCTACAATTAAAAAAGCCCTTAAGGCCCTAAAGAATAAAGAGATTTTAGGAATTTTCCCAGATGGCGGAGTTAGTTATAATTTATTAAGTCGGCCAAAAAAAGGAGCAGTTTATTTATCAACAGTAGGTAATTGTCCCATTGTGCCCATGTCTATTTATGGTGCAGAAAGAGCATGGGAGGGCTTGTTTCGTGGAATTAGATCCAGGGTCTGTATAAATATTGGTAAGCCATTTGGTCCATATGAAATAAAAGGAAGCAAAAAGCAAAAGAATGAAGCAATGAAAAAGGCTGGGGGGGATATGATGTGCAGAGTTGCCTCTCTTTTACCAGAAAACAGAAGAGGCGTCCATAATAACGACAAACGAGTTTTAATTTACCAAAAAGAAAATCAAATTGTTCCAACGCCTCACAACTATTTCACACCACAAAAAGAAGAGACCTAGTGTTTTTTTGGTTCTTGCAAAACCATAAATATTCCCATCAAAATTAACCCACCCCCAAGGAAGGCTTCCAATGAAATCTTTTCGGAAAACCAAAAACTGGCAAAAACAGAAGCAATAATTGGTTCCCCAAGGGGTATGGATGCAACAGAGGTTGGCGTGAGATATTTTATTGAGTATGTTAAAAGATTATGACCAAGGATTGATGGAAACAGCCCTAGTGCTAAAAACCATAGAATGTGTTTTTTTTCAAAATCAAATAGCGAGACGTCTGTTATAATTGAAACAAGGGCAATTGTTAATGATGCTATTAAAAAAGCCGATCTACTGTAAACAAGTGCGCTGGTTTTTTTTCTGATCTTAGATGCATAAATATAAGTAATTGCCAAGCAAAGTCCGCTTGCTAGGCATAACAGGTTACCCTTTGTATTTTCATCCTCTAAACTAAAAACCGGTGACTGCACTACACAAATCCCAATAAACGACAATAAAAGACCAAGCATCGTTTTCTTGCTGATTTGCTCTTTATTTATCCATGAAAAAATTGCGGTAAACAGGGGCCCTGTGTTTGCTAGAAGGGTAGCGTTAGCAATGGAGGTTTCTCTTATTCCCAAAAAAAATAAAGAAAAATGCAACCCTAAAAACAATCCAGCAACGATTACCCTATGAATGCTGATTTTATCTTGGGATCTATGGGGCTTTATGGATGTGTATCCCCAGAGCATGGTTCCCGATGAAAACATTCTCCAAAAAGCCAAAGTAAGAGCTGGAACAGATACAAGATAGCGAACAATTAACGACGTCGAGCTAACGGAAAAAAGGGCTATAATTAAAATCAGGTATATCCTGATGCTCATTTTTATTTTTTAAAATCAGCCAAAACGGTAGCAATGCAAGATGTTAGTTTTTTTGCATACGAAACATGTAAAAACTCATTGGGTCCGTGGGCGTTTGAGCCTGGACCTAAAACCCCGGTTATTAAAAACTGGGCTTTTGGAAACCTGTTTCCAAGCATTGCCATAAAGGGTATAGTTCCACCCTCACTCATTGAACAACTTTCTTCACCAAAAAATGAAAGAGAAGCTCTTAATATAGATTTTTTTAACCAGTTTTTTGTTTCTGGGGCATCCCACCCTGATGCTGGCTCTTCAAAGTCGACCTTGATTGCAGCGCCATATGGAGGGTTTTCTTCCAGGGTTTTTCTTAATGTTTCTTGAGCTTGAAGGTGGTCAACTAATGGTGGAATCCGAACAGAGAGCCTTAGGGTTGTATACGGTCTTAATACATTCCCCGCATTGTTTGTTGGCGGAAGACCGCTTGCGCCAACAACAGACAATGTAGGGCGCCAGGTTCTGCGTAAAACACCCTCAACTAGATTATTAGTAGATGGCCCCATTTTATTAAACCAGGGAAACTCTTTAATTACTTCATCTCCTAATATTTCAACTAGCTTTTTTGTTTCTTCAATCCTATAGTGGGGTATTTCAGCATGCAGGTTGTCAATTTTAATATAACCCGTATCTTCGTCTTCTATCCTGGATAGAATTTTTCTTATAATGCGAAAAGAAGAAGGAACATGCCCACTGGCGCCGCCAGAGTGAACACCCTCATTAAGAACGTCTACCCTCAATGAACACCCAATTAGGCCCCTTAAGGATGAAGTTGTCCAGAGTCGTTTATAGTCTCCTGCTCCAGAGTCTAAACAAATTACAAGGTCTGGTGTTTGTATTAAGTCTTCGCATTCTTTAATATAAAAAGGGAGATCAGGGGAGCCGCTTTCTTCAGAAAACTCAATTAAAATTAAAATTCGAGGAGTTTCGATTTTTTGTTCAATTAGAGATTTGACTGCGCACAAAGAAGCAAAGAGAGCGTATCCATCATCTGCTCCTCCGCGACCATATAGTTTATCATCTTTAAGAACAGGGTTCCAAGGACCTAACCCTTCATCCCAGCCTTCCATTTCTGGCTGCTTATCTAGGTGCCCATACATTAAAATATTTCCTGGCTTAGCTCCAGAAATATCTATTAATAATAGAGGGGTTCTTCCTGGCTCCTCTTTTATGATTAAGTTAGCATTGCTTGGCAAATGTTTTTCAGACCACTTTTTTGCTAAAGATAAAACTTTGTCCATGTGCCCATTGGCTTTCCAGTTTTTATCGAAAGATGGTGATTTATTAGGAATTTTTATATATTTTTGTAAAACTGGTAAAATTTCTTTATCCCAGAATAAATTAATACTTGTTGTTAGTTTATTATTATTTAACACCTAGAAAACCCTCTTACCTTTAAGTTTATAAACAATACCATTTTTCATTACAAAAGAAACCTCTTTTAGGGTCGAAATATCATTAAGAGGGTTTTTTGTAACCGCTATTATATCGGCTTTTTTATTAGGCTTAATTGTTCCAAGAGCGGTTTCGACTCCCATTAGTTCTGCTGCTGTTTTTGTTGCTGTCTTTATTGCATCCATGGGTTTCATTCCCGCCTCAACCATATATAAAAACTCATTCGCATTATCACCATGATATGAAACACCAGAGTCTGTGCCAAAAGCAATCTTTACGCCTGACTCGTGAGCTTTTTTAAATGTTTCTTTTATTTTTGGTCCAATTTTTTTCGCCTTTGGTCGAACAACCTCAGGATAATAGCCTTCTATTTCTGCCTTTTCGGCTACAAATTCACCAGCGGAAATTGTAGGAACATAATATGTACCCATCTTTTTCATTAAACCCATCGCTTCTTTATCCATCAGCGTTCCGTGTTCTATTGATTTAACTCCGCTTCTTATTGCTCGTTTCATGCCTTCTGCGCCATGTGCATGTGCGGCAACATGCATACCATAGTCATTTGCTGTTTTAACAATTTCAAGAATTTCATCTTCTTTGAACTGGGGGTTTTCTCCGTTTTTTGCAACGCTTAGCACCCCTCCGGTGGCAGTTATTTTTATTAAATCTGCGCCATTTTTATATCTTTGCCTAACAGCCTTTCTTGAATCTGCAATGCCATTTACAACTCCTTTTGATGGTCCAGGATCCCCCATTAATTCATATTTCATGCCGTTTGTGGGGTCAGCGTGCCCCCCGGTTGTTGCTATAGATTTTCCAGCGCTAAATATTCTTGGCCCTACAACCTTTCCAGAATTGATTGCGTTTCTTAGCGAAGTATTAATTGGGCCTCCAAGATCCCTTACTGTGGTAAAACCTGCCAACAGTGTTCGCTCTGCAAATATAATTGATTGATAAGCAAAGTCATCAAGGTTTAACGTGAAGCGTTCCATATATTTTTTAGGATTAGATTCCCCAGAAAGATGTACATGCATATCCATTAATCCAGGGAGGACAGTGAAGTCATTTAGATCAATCAATTTATCGTTTTCACCGGGATTAACATATCCCTCTGTAACGTCAATTATTTTATCTTCTTGAATTAAAACAGACATAACCTTTTGAGGTTTATCAGAGTGACCATCGATTAAAACACCGCAGTGTATAATTATAAGCTCTCCTTTTACCTGACTAATAACTAAAAAGAAAAAAAAGAATTTTTTTAAAAAGACTTTATACATTAAATATTAGCTTTTTTAAGGGCAGCGCTTTTATAAGTTAAAGAATCGTTTAAAAAAGCATCATAGACGCTACCACCCTTAATTCCTGCATAAGAAGTGAAAACATTTCTCATTAACCTTGGAATGTATTTATTAATTTGTTTTTTTCTAATACTGGTAACCATATTAAGAGCCTCTATAACGTTTTTGGTAATGTTTTTTTCTTTTATTACTTTAAAACCAGATTCTTTAAAAAGTAAAAAAAGCTTTTTCATTTCTTCGTGCGTTCTAAAGTCACACCATAAAAAGACACCATCATCTTTTAGTACTCTGAATACTTCAGAGATAAATTTATCAATGTTTCCATAACAATGTGAAGACTCTATATTTATAACCACATCAAAGGTAGAATTCTTAAACGGAAGGTTTTCGGAATCTGCTTTTTCAAAATGCAGGCCGGAAATATTAAAAGAGTTTTTGCAGAGGCTGATTGCTTTCTCTGATATATCTACACCGGTAAAGGACGAAGTCTTTAAGTATCTTTGTAAATAAGAAGCGCCACCACCGCGACCCGACCCAACCTCTAAGGCTTTTTTGTTTGTTATGTTTACTTGCGTTGCTGTATGGTGATAAAGCTGAAGAGGGTATCGCTCATCTTCGTCTTGTTCGAGAAGAGATAAAGAGAAACCTTGTTCTGCGTAGCCATAGTTCATAAATCTGAATTTATGAAAGCCGGACTTTTGAGCAAAAAGGTCATACCAAAAACGCCAGAACCACCTTTTTGTTTTTGGAGATATTTTTAAGAACCAGACTATAAACCCTTGGATCATTTTATAACTCAGGCAGCAACAATAAACAAACTATGTTAACGGGGTCTTTCAACAGCTCTATGAACTCGGAACTCAAGATACCACCTCCAAAAAGCTTTAAAAAAAGGAATAAGTCGCAATTTTTTAGGTATGTAAACGGTTCTCCAGTCTTTTTTTATTCCTAGTAAAATTCTACCAACGCATTGATTAAGGTCAATAGATTCTTTTGAGTGTTGCTTTGGGGGTTTCTTATGTTTTTTCCCATCAACTCCAAAAGCGTTACCGCGAAGCTCGGTGTTTCTAATCCAACCCAAAACAGCCTCAAGTATTGTTATTTCATTTTTATTTTCGATAGCAAGCGTTGATAAAAAGCCATGTAGTGCGTGTTTTGAAGCAGAGTAACCAGAGTGGTTTGGAAAGCCCATTAATGCTTGACCAGTAGAACAGCTAATAATTTTCCCATTTGTTTTTTTTAGGTGGGGGAGAGATGCAAACACGCAATTAACAGCACCAAGGTAGTTGACATCAATAAGGTCTTTGAAGAAGGTTAGGTCTGTTATTTCTTCAAAGCGTGCCCACATACTAATCCCTGCGTTTAAAACTACTGCATCAATGCGCCCAAAGACATCTATAGTTTGGTTTACTAATTCTTGACACTGGTCCAAAGCAGTTACGTCAGCCTGAACTGGTATAGAAATGCCCCCAGCGCTGTTAATTTGCTCACACACGCGTTCTAATTGATCTAATCTTCTTGCAGCGCAAACAACTTTTGAACCAGCAAAAGATAATTGTTTTGATATCTCCTCACCAATTCCCGAGGATGCCCCGGTCACAATAAAAACTTTCTCTTTTAACAACATGAATAATTAATCCATTACTATATTATTTTTTACGCCAAAAATATTTTCAGGATCTTGTGTCTTTTTTATTCCACGAATCATTTCAATTGATCCTTTTGATATCGTATCCGGCATGAAATCTTTTCTAAGCTTACCAACGCCGTGGTGGTGAGAAATAGATCCGCCATTTTCTATAAAGCTCTTTCGCATTTTATGCTCTATGGTTGTAAAAACATCTTCAGGTTTTTCAATCCCATCGTAGCTCATAGCGATGGTGTTATACATACAAACCCCAGTGTGATATATTTTTGATATTCTTGATGTAAAAAAGGGCTTACCCGGGAGTTTATACTCTTTATGTAGCTTTGTTACAAGCTTGAAACCCTCTTTTTTTACTTGGTTTATTTTTGACCAAGGAACAGCAGTTTCCATTGTCTCCCCTAAAATGTTTTGAGTAAAAATTAATTCTCTTATATATGCAATTACCATTGTTGCTAAATAACCGCTCCTGCCCGTGCTTTCTCCTGCCAGAATCCCGCCATGCATGCTTGCTAGGTTTTTTAGGTTTTTATGTTGCGCACTAACCTCAGACTTGGATCCTTCTATTTTAAAAACTGCGGCGGTGAATTTTTCGGGGTCTAAACCTTTTATGTTAAAAAGAATGTGTTTTTTTATTTTATCTATAAGACCCGGAAAGCCAATTTTTTCTTCCTTTAAAGCGTTGCCGAGACGAATTTGTAAGTTATCTGCTAGTCGCGCGCTTGCTGGAACCATATTAGAATGAAAAAGGTCGTACATAAACCTAACGCCCGTTTCCCAATCTTTAAATATTATAGATTCATATCCTGATGATTCAGGCAGCCTATGAATTTTTAAAGTTGCTTTTGTTATTATTCCAAGATTGCCCTCTGTTCCAAACATAATATTTTGAGTTTTAATTCCAAACGATGAACGGGTAAAGGGTTTTGTTTGGCTTAGTTTTCCCTTTGGTGTTATCATTGTCATATTTTGAACAATGTCTTCAATGTTTCCATAGCGATGTTTTTTCATGCCCGCTGCATTTGTTGATATCCAGCCGCCCACAGTTGAGAACTCGTAACTGTCGGGTTCGTGCCCAACTGTAAAGCCTTGTTTATTTAGCGAAGATTCAAGCGCCTTTCCGGTTATCCCCGCCTGTACTGTAACCAGCAGGTTTTCATCGTCCATAGATTCAATTAAATCCATTCTTCTTGTATCAACAGACACAACCATCCTGTTTTCGTCTTTTGGAGGCCTTAATGCGTTTGTTACATTTGTTCCTCCTCCATACGGGATCAAGCAAACATCGTGTTTTTTTGCAAGAGCAATTAAGAGCTCTGTTTCTTCTTCGGTTTCAATATAAAAAACAAGATCCGCAAACTTATCAAGCTTGTTGTATAAAACTTTATAGACCTCGTCGGTTGAGTGTTGGCCGTGACTATGGAGAACTCTTTCTCCGTCTTCGTGCGTAAATCGATCCGGGTTAAAAGATTTTTTTATGTCTTCCATAAACAGTTTGTTTATGTTTCTATTGGAAACATGTTTTTTTTCAATTTCTTTTATTTTTGGGCTTGGTTCAAACTCAATGCCTAAAATTTCTTCAACAAAAGGAATAAAGTTTGGAAGCGTTTTTCCACAGATTGGATATCTTTTTCCTGTAAAGGTGACAGACCTATCTTTATTAACCACAAACCCTGAGTCTTTATATCCCCACTTGTGTCCCCACGTTGACTCGTTAATTCCATAAAACTTTTTATTATCATCCATATAGGGACAGAGCCTTTTTCTTTATTCTATCTTCAAGGGTTAAAGTCATGTTTTTTATTGCCGACCCAAGCTCTTTCTCAGAAGGTTGGGTCTCTTTTAAGAAAGATTTTGGATAAATCGGCTCGAGAATGTAAGCATTGATTTTGGTAGGGAGGCCAAAAAACATTTTTCCTCGAGGCCAAATTTTATGTGATCCGTGAATTACGGCGGGGAGTATAGGCGTGTTTAGGCCAATAGAGAATCTGGCAGCACCACTCTTAAATGGTTGAATTTTTCCTGGCTTGCCTCGAGTTCCCTCAGGAAATAAAATAAGGTTTCTGTTTCCAAACCCCATAAAGGCGCCACATAAATCCTGAGAATCTTTGAAAGAGAGTTTTTTATTATTACCGGAACCCCTATCTACGGGGATTAGGTTCATTACAGTATTAATAGCTGTTTTCTTAATCCAATTTTCAAACCAATAGTCTCTCGCCGCTAACATACCAAAATGATTAAAATCTTTATTTGTAGAGACTGCAAGCACAGCTACATCCATGTGGCTATTGTGATTACTGCAAAAAATAAAAGAAGAATCTGGAATATTTTCTTTGCCATGCACGCTTAATGGGGCATATGTAGAAAAAACAAACCTTGAGTAATAATAAAATAAAGTCTTAAATATTTTATAATAGAAAGCCTGGCTCCCCAGTAGGTATGAGTATTTGGGGTTTGCGAGAGCATCCATAGAAGGGATTATCTTCTGCCATACTTCATATGTGCTTCTGTCCACGTATGAGAGCCAATAGCGCACATAAGAGATATCTCAAGCGAAAGAGCCGCCCCTGCAACAATCTCAGCAAGTTTTCGTGATGAGTGCTCTCCTTCGTTACAGCCTAACAGCTCAATATTTTTATTTTGCATTTTTAAACGAGTACCACCACCAACTGTCCCCACCGTTAAAGAAGGCAGGGTAAGTTTAAACTTCAGAGCATCTTCTTTCTTCTCTAGTCCCAAGTGTGCAATGCTATTTTCGGCCGCACATGCCGCGTCCTGACCCGTAGCCAAATAAATTGCAGTAAGAGCATTTGAAACGTGTAGACCGTTTCCATGGGTTCCCGCCATGCTTGAAATTATTGGAAAAAACCCCCACGCATCAAACAAGATATCTGGATCCATTTTTAAAACTTTTTTCATGACGCTGTTTTTAATGGTGGTCTCGGCTGTTACTCCGTGCCCCCGACCTAGAAGCATATTTCTAACAGAGGCTTTTTTATCGCTATTTATATTTGATTCAAGGAAATAATTGTGTCCCGTCTCTTTTCGAATTAGTTCACATGCAATCTTGGCTGCAAGGGTAACCATGTTCTGGCCTGCTGCGTTTCCAGTATCCATTACAATATCTAAAACAACATAGTTTTGCACGGTGTATTGGTCTACTCTTAAGACCTTTCCATGGTTTGTTGAGCTCTCAGCTGCTCTTATAATTTTCTTTTCATTTTTACTTACCCATGATTGAAACTGGGCACAGTCATTTATGTTGTCAAATATAAAAACAGGAGCCCTTGATAGTTCCTGTCTAAAGTGTCTTGTTTTTGTCCCTCCAGAAAGAGCAGAGGCGTACATACCCCTGTTCATTGACATTGCAAGCGTACCCTCGAGTGTGCAGACGGGCACACTAAAATCACCTTTTGCATATGTTCCGTCAAGAGATAAAGGGCCTACAATAGCCATTGGAACTTTCATAAACCCAACATGGTTTTCTATGATGCCTTGCAAGTCTTCTGGGGAATCTTCGACGCTGTCATCGATTTTTATTCCTGAGAATTCTCTAACCCAATCAACTCGGGCACTTGTGTCTCTAGAAGAGTATCCCCTAGGAATAGAAAGGTTTTTTTCGTTTTTTTCTTCAGTCATTAAATATGCTCAAAAAGTTATTGTTAAAAATTTTATGCAGAGCTCCTAGCGCAAAGTAAAAAATATCCCAATTATAATAAAAAGAACAGAGTTTGGAGCTTTTTCAAAATTAAGATAATATTAATTTGATAAAAAATACAATTTAATAAAGTAAAAAAATACAGTGTTAAATTTTATACAATGAAAAAACACAAAAATCACATAGCTCTTGCATTGTTTTTTATAACAATTCTCTTTTCACAGTTTAAACCCAACTTTGTTCCGAAAGGAGCGCGTGATAAAGGTTATGTTGGTCAGCTAAATTTAGAGGGGGTGGAGGAAGCTGAGGGAAAGCTCAAACACAATCAGGTTTTTTCAGCGAGTCTTTATTTTTCAAAAGATGCCCCATTATCTATATATTCATATACCAATGTTTTTACGTACAACATAATAGAAGGATTGGATGCAGATATTAAGCTTCATGGGCGATTTATAAATAGTGCATATCATGATTTATGGGGAAACACTGCCGATGGTGGCCCCAGTTTTGCTGGTAGCGCTGGGCTAACCTACTCTCCAGTAAATAATGGAGTTTTTGATATACGCGCAAGAACGTTTCACGATCAAGCCTGGAGCGGTCAAGCTGCATATATTACAATGTTTGGTATACCAATTAAAAGATTGTACAGCTCAAAATCATTTAGCGACTATATTGGTCCACCAATAGATTATTAATAGGGGCTAAATCTAAAATTTTTCAAAAAAACATGATAAAATCATTAACCGCTGCCTGGCTTGTTTTGTTTTTTTTATTTACTGAGCGCACAATCCTGGCTCAACAAGAAGGAAAAAACAATAAAGCAGGTTTTCTTTTAAAAGAAGAAAAAGCAAGGCTTCAAAACTTAGAACAGCTCACGTTCTCTGGTGAAAATGCCGAGGCGTACTTTTCTGCAGATGGGCAGTCTTTGGTTTTTCAATCTCACAAGGAAGACTCTCTTTGTGATCAAATATATATAATGGATATTAAAACTAGAAAAACAACTCTTGTTTCAACTGGTAAAGGAGTTACAACTTGTGCATATTTTGAATATCCAGAATGTAAAAATATAATTTATAGCTCGACACACCAGGCAAGTGAAAAGTGCCCCCCAAGGGCAGATTACAGTAAGGGTTATGTCTGGAAACTATATACCGATTATGATATTTTTCATTCAAGCACAAAAGGAACGGGGATAAAACAATTAACAAAATCTAATGGTTATGATGCTGAGGCAACAGTTGCAACAGATGGGAGTAAAATAATATATACATCAATCGCTAGTGGTGACCTAGAGCTTTGGACGATGAACATAGATGGTGCAAACAAGAGAATGTTAACAAGCCGGTTGGGTTATGACGGAGGAGCTTTTTTTAATACAAAGGGTAATAAAATTGTTTGGCGAGCATACTATCCAGGGACACCAGAGGAGGTTTCTGAATACAAAAACCTATTAAGAGAAAATTCAATTAGGCCCATGAAACTTCAGATCTGGACGATGAATTCCGACGGATCAAACAAAACACAAATAACGGACAATAATGGTGCAAACTTTGGACCTTATTTTTTTCCTGATGGAAAAAGAATTATTTTTTCATCAAACTTGCATAACCCTAATGGGCGGAATTTTGACCTTTACTCTATTAATATTGACGGTTCTGAGTTAGAACAAGTCACGTTTTATGATGGTTTTGATGGTTTTCCTATGTTTAGCCCTGATGGTAAATTTTTAGTATTCTCTTCTAATAGAAATCAGGTAAAAAGAGGGGATACAAATCTTTTTTTAGCAGAATGGAAATATTAATGAAACATATTAAAACAATTTTTTTTATATCAGTTATTTTCGCCCAAAGCGTTGAGGATGATTTGGCATATAGGCTGGTTTTAGATAAACTAAATGGGGAAATACCTACTGCTTTTGTAAGGGAGGCTTTTTCTCACGATAAGCTTTTTATACATAAAGAGATTGCCGAACGATTTGCAAAGCCGTATGAAAAAAAGCCTTGGACCGAATACAGAAAAATATTTGTTAAAGAGTCAAGAATATCTGCCGGTAACAAGTTTTATAAAGAAAATAAAAAATTAATTGAGCGTGTTGCTAAAAAATATAGCGTGGATCCTTTTGTGGTCGTCACAATAGCGGGCGTTGAAAGCAACTATGGAGTCCATCATTCTCAATACTCTGTTTTTAACTCTCTTTATTCTCAAATACATGAAATACCAAGAAGATCCAAGTGGGCCACAAAAGAGCTTGCAGAATTTTTAAAATATTGTTTTAATGATCAGATAGACCCCCAAGAGATAGGGGGATCATATGCGGGGGCGTTTGGATATGGGCAGTTTATTCCGTCTAGTTTTATTCGGTACTCTGTTGATTTCAATGAAAATGGGGTTCGAGAACCATATAGCTGGGAAGATGTTCTTGGAAGTATAGCAAATTATCTTAGAATGAATGGATATAAACCAAATAGCAAAGATTACAAAAAAAGTGGCGACATATATAAAGCAGTTTATGCCTATAATCATGCAGACAACTATGTCATGGCTGTGTTGGAGTTAACAGAGAAAATTCGCGAAAGGGTGAATCAAAAAAAAGACACTAGAAAGTAATGCTTAGGGTTAAGGTCTTTCCGTTTCTTTCAACACCAACAGGAACAACCATTCCTTTTTTTAGCTCACCAAGTCTGTCCATGTATTCATATATGTTTTTAATGGGTTTTTGATTTATTGATTTAATTACATCGCCCTTTTTCATCCCCGCCCTTGCCGCTGGTCCATCTTTTTTTGATATATCATCTATCTCAAGGCCCTCATTGGTGCTGTTGTATGATGGCATGATACCAAGAGTAACCCTAAGACTCATGTTTGTGGAACCAGGTCTGGTTTGGGGCCCCGCCTTAGAAAAAACAGGGGGGGTGTTCGCTCGAGAAATATTGTATATCACATCATAAATTAGATCAAGGAGATCTTTCTCTCCCTTTAGGTTTATATTTTTCCACGTGTCTTTCGGCGTGTGATATTCATCATGGAAACCTGAAAAGAAAAATAAAACAGGGATATCTTTTGAATAAAAAGATGCGTGGTCACTCGGGCCAAGGCCCTGCGTTGATATTGAAAACTTTAGTGGATAGACTGTTTTTAAGCTGTCCAACAGCGGTCTAAAGGTTGGCGATGTTCCAACTCCACCGATGTTTACAGTAGAATCTTTTATTCCGCCAATCATGTCCATATTAATCATGGAAACTATATTTTTTAGCCTTACTGGGGGGTTTTCAACGAAATACTTAGAGCCAAGAAGGCCTTTTTCTTCTGCATCAAAACCAACCAAAAGAATACTTCTTTTTAGCCTGCTTTTATTTGAAGATAGTTTTTGTGCTAGCTCAAGTAGGCCGGCGGTTCCAGACGCATTATCATTTGCGCCCGGATGTAAAGCTTCAATGTTTCCTGTTCGTGACCCCGATCCTGCGCCTCCATAGCCAAGATGGTCAAAGTGTGCTCCGATAACAATATATTCATCACGGTACTTTCTGTTACCACTTTTTATTTTTCCAACAACATTAGCAGCCCTTGATTTTGTTATCTCTAGATCAATACTAATTTTTGGCACGGTTCTTTTTATGTCAAACGCTATTGATTCAAGAGACCTGTTCATTGTTTCTTGTAGTGATTTACGAGACCATCCAAGTTTTTTTAATAATTGATCTGCTGTCTTATTAGATAGGTGAATAGAGGGCAGTCCATCATTATTGTAGCCCGGAACATAACTAAGTGGATAAAGATTTTCATCCTCAATTTGAGAAATAAAGATAATGCCAATAGCTCCCTGGTCTCGCGCAACGAGCATTTTTTTATGAAGTGGCATATGGGGAGAAAATCCAGAGTTTTGATTGCCTCTTTCTGGTCCATGTCGCATTACCATTACCCATTTACCGGTTACGTCAACATCTTTATAGTCGTTCCATTTTATTTCTTCGTTGTTGATATTAAAACCATAGCCAGCAAAAACGAGGGGTCCGGAAACCACCCCGCTTGATGAAAAGAAAAGGGGTGTATAGTCTTTAAAAGGTGAGAGGGTATCTTTGTTTATGATCGCATAGTTATTGTTAACAAGCTTGATGCCTGTTTTTATATTAAAAGGTTGGAAATACGAGCTCCCTGCGCCGGGTTTAATGCCATACGACTTTAGTTCTTTTGTTAGGTATGCAATCACATCTTTAGACTCCCTTGTTCCAGGATATCTTCCCCCTCTGTCTTGATGAGATAGGTACCGGATATGATCCATAATTTCATTTTCTGTGATATCGTGGGACAGGTTAGATTTTTTTATTTGCACCAATGATAAGCCCACCACTAGAATTATGGAAAAAAGATATATAGTTCGATTGTTTTCATTCATATAGTTTTAAAATTATTATGGAATAAATCGTATGACAAAGATAAACGAGGTAATTTTATATTATGGAAAACAACATAAAAATATGGACCAAGTCTAAATATCTCCCAGAGAAATCCAACGAACAACAGGGGTTCTTTCTTTTCTCATATCGTATTAAAATTAAAAATAACTCTCAAAAAGTCGTTCAGTTGATAAGCAGATATTGGAGTATAAAAGATGGAGAAGGTCGGATTGAAGATGTTTATGGGCCAGGAGTTGTCGGAAAAAAGCCAAGGCTTTATTCTCAGGGTTTTTTTGAGTATACAAGTTTTTGCTTCCTAACAACACCTATAGGTTTTATGAGAGGGCATTATAGATTGGCCAATTCTTCTGGGGCAGAGTTCAATGTAAAAATAAAAATGTTTCGATTGGCAGCGAACAGAGTGTTAAACTAAATAAAAACGATTATGAATAAAACAAAAATTATTGCAACGGTCGGGCCGGGGTGTGATAGCAAAAAAGAGCTACAGAGGCTTGTAGATGTTGGAGTTGTGTGTTTCAGAATAAACTTGTCTCATGGAACAGGTGAGAGCAAAAAGAAATATTTTGATCTCGTAAGGTCTTTGAAAATGAGCACGGGATACCGCCCAACTATTCTAGCGGACTTAGCTGGCCCAAAAATAAGAATTGCAAGATTAGATACCCCGGTAGAGATAAAAAAAGGTGACAAGATTGAAATAAGTAGCGAAAAAAAAGGACCCGGCGTTATTCCTGTTTCAAAAGGGGTAAAATTTAAAAAGGTTAATCGTGGCGCGGGCATATTAATAGATGACGGGAGGATTTCCCTTGAAGTAAAAAAAAGATCTACAGATCATACTATCGTTTGTCACGTTCTTGAGGATGGGTTAATAAAGAGTAAAAAGGGAGTAAATTTTCCGGGAGTTGAGCTTGATGTTCCTGTATTAACAAACCAAGACCAAAAGGACTTAGTGCTTTCGTTAAGCAATGGCGCTGATTGGATTGCGCTATCATTTGTCAGGTCCTACAGCGACTACGAGCTTATATCTTCAAAAATAAAAAACCTCGGTTATAATGTTCCTGTAATTGCAAAAATAGAAAAATGGGAAGCGGTCAATGATGTTGAGAATATAATTGATGCGTTTGATGCTGTTATGGTTGCAAGGGGGGATTTAGGGGTAGAGCTCCCACTAGAGCGAGTTCCGTTAATTCAAAAGAAGGTCATTGAGAAGGCGAATGAATCTGGTAAGCCGGTTATAATTGCAACTCAAATATTAGACTCTATGATTGAGCGCACTACACCAACTAGGGCAGAGGTTAGTGACATTGCAAACGCCATAATAGATGGCGCTGATGCCCTAATGGTTACAGGGGA
>CAZPIF010000005.1:0-21603 GCA_964586565.1 uncultured bacterium | reverse complement strand
TATGTCTCATCACAGATATAACTTCATCAAGACCCTCTTCCATTTTTTCAGAGGGTATCTTTACACTAAGTCTCATCCAACCTCTTCTTGAAAAAATTCTTTTGTACGCGCCAAGAGGTAGTATTGCCTGTTTATCGACACTAAAAAACCCTAGAAATTTTCCTTGTTTCTCTAAAACTCCAATGACTCTGAATTTCATATCATCAATTTTTATGTATTTTCCTATAGGGTCCTGATCTCCAAAAAAAGCCTCCCTAATCCCATCTCCAATAACTGTAACCCTTGATCCAGAGCGATCTTCATTTCTAGTAAAGAATCTTCCAAGCATAATGTTAGTATTTATAGTTTCCATATATTCTTCATTAGTCCCAAAAATTTCAGTCCGTGTTTCTTTTTCTTTATATGATAAAGAAGCACCTCTTTGCATAACCGGTGCTACTGCTTGAGCATACTGAGATCTTTCTTTTATCTTATCCACATAATCGGGAAGTATTCGTGGCCTATTTCTTACTTCCCACCATTCCATATCGCTAAACCATTCATAGCGGCTTATGTATAGAATATCTTTCCCAAGCCATGACATGCTATTTTCAAATGATCTATCAAGACCAGAAATAAGTGTCCCCATTAGAGTAACAGAAAGAATGCCAATTATAATACCCAATGCTGTTAAGATAGAGCGTGTTTTATTTGCAAATACTGCCGCTAATGAAACTTTAAGATTTTCAATAACAAGAAGAATCATAATTATTTTTTTTCAAGATCCTCTATAATTTTACCATCAAATAATCGAATAATCCTGTTTGCATGTTGGGCTATATTATCCTCATGGGTAACAAGAATAATAGTATTCCCTTTATTGTGTAATTCATCAAGAATTTGCATTATCTCTTGACCACTTTTAGAATCAAGATTTCCTGTTGGTTCATCGGCAAGAATAATAGAGGGATTGTTCACCAAAGCTCTTGCTATCGCAACACGCTGTCTTTGGCCTCCAGATAATTCATTTGGCCTATGATGAGATCTATCAGACAACCCAACACTATCAAGAGCACCCAAGGCCATTTTTGCCCTTTGCTCCTTTCGAACATTCGCATAGACAAGAGGAATTTCCACATTATGCTGTGCAGTAGCTTTAGGAAGAAGATTAAAAGTTTGGAAGACGAAACCTATTTTGCGGTTTCTTATTGAAGCAAGTTGGGCATCATCCATAACCTGAACTACTTCATTTTCGAATTCATAATCCCCAGATGTAGGTGTATCAAGACAACCAATCATATTCATTAGAGTTGACTTACCTGATCCTGAAGGACCCATAATTGCTAGGTATTCATTTTCATTAATATTTAAATCAATACCATCTAAGGCTCTTACTTCTTCACCTCCAACATTATAAATCTTATAAATTTTATTAAGTGAGATGAGTGGCATGAGATATTTGAATATTAATTATATAGCCGTTATAGATATTAATCAGATTACTACCAATTTACTTATCATCAATCAATACATTATCGGTGACCGATACTAATGCGCCATTATATAGTCCCTTGCTTAATACTCGATATCCCCCTGTCACAATCATTTCACCAAGTTCAATACCTGATATTATTGAATAGTAATTTTCACTAGAAATTCCGACATCAACTGGCTTAATAATCGCATATTTCATATTTGGCGGTGCTTTCTCTTTTTGAAATTGATTTTCCAAAACAAATACAATATCAATAGGATTTACTTTTTTAAATACACGTTCTACATCTTCATTTTTTCTCTGCCATTTCATTTTATTTTTTTTCTTCTTATTCTGCTCAGAATAATTTTCTGGTCTTGATGTAAGAGATTGTATAGGGATTGCTGGTGTACCTTCAAGAATCTCTGTGATAATATTAACTGTACTACTCATCCCAGGTCTTATTTTATCTGGTACAGATATCATTCTCACCTTAACCTTAAAGTTTGTTACTTGATTCTGTACACCCATATTTGTTGATTGAGCAGTATGCGCAATTTCACTCACAACTCCATAAAATATCGTATCTGGATAGGCATCAATCTCAATTTCGGAAGTATCACCAATATCAATATTGACAACATCATTTTCATTTACATCTACCTCCACTTCCATTCGGCTAAGGTCTGCAACTGTCATTAAAACCCCAGGATTAAACATACCACCTACAGCCATTTCGCCTTCTTCTTTGGTTATGCTAGTAACGATACCATACTTAGGAGCCGTCAGGCGAGTTTTAGATAGCTCATCTTCAGCGGATAATAGATTGGCATTTGCTTGTTCTGCTTGGCTTTGTGCTATCTGAAAAGATGCCTCAATCTGTTCAAGTTCTTGCTTTGAAATAAGATTTTGAGAAAACAGTGATTGAGTTCTTTCCATTTGAGATTTGACTTTACTAAGATTTGCATCTGATGACTTTACCTGTGAAAGAGCGTTATTGTAACGAGGACGTATTTGTTTATCATCAATACTTATAAGATGCTGCCCTGGCTTTACTGCATCACCTTCCATAACTGTAATCTCAGTAATCCATCCTGTTGTAGTGGATGTAATTTGTACAGATTCCTCAGGTTGTATCTTACCACTTGCATTAACTTTTTGTATAATATCACGTAATTCTATTATCGTAGCATCTACATATATTATATCATCTGATTCTGGATTTATGAATATAAATCCAATTACAAGTATGGAAACCGCAAGGAGTATCATCCATAGCTTTTTCTTTTTCAATTTATTTAACATTTTATCGTTCACTTTTTTTATGTTCTAAATCAAGAGTACCAAGAATTGCCTTCAAACTTGCTTCCTGAATTCTAGCATCATGCAGGGTATTAATTAATGTTGAATTTGATCTAATAAGTGATACCTGAGCATCTAATACCTCTAGAATTGTGGCAGAACCAAGGCTATAACGCTCCCTCACTAATCTTAAATCTTCCTCAGCAGAAGCTACTACTGATTGATTTAAAGGTATAATCTCAGCATAATTATTCAGAGTTTCACGAATTAACTCAGCTTCAACCCGAAGATCATTTAAAAGTATGGTATAAGAATACTCTGCCTGTTGTTTGGAAAGTCTTGCTTGTTGTTGTTGAAGTGATAAAGAATTACCAACATATACAGGGAATGACATAGTTAGATTAATGCCTATATTCCAATCTTCCTTAAAAGCATCTAATAATTCATTACTAATTTGACTATTAGCAGAATAATTAACAGATGAATTTAATGAAGGTAATCTTAATCCTTTTTGCAAATCATAATAAATTTCACTTAAGATTATCTGGGCTTTAGAAATGAGTATGCTAGGATTTTGTTCTTTCAATAATCTAATTATGTCCCCGCTCAAAGGTACATCAGAAATAATCCATTCATTTTCAGAAGCTGTAATTTTTTGCCCAAAATCCTGTAGTCCCATATCATTGAATAATATCCTGCGAGCATTCTGTAGACTAGTTTTCTTATTAAGCATATCTACCCGTGCTTGACCTTGTGCGACTTCAGCTTTCAACAAATCTGTTCTTTTGACTGCTCCAAGATCAAATTGCTTTTTAATTAGAGAAACCTGTTGATTTGACATTTCCAGATTTTTTTTTGAAACATCCAATAGTTTCTGAGCTTTAAGCAAACCATAGTATGACCGTATAACATTTTGGATGACCCGAGTTAAAGATAATCTTTGGTTTAGTTGCGCTATATTAAGATTAGTTCTTGCTTGCTTAATTTGATTCCATGATCGACCACCATTATAAATTTTTTGGCTGAGTGTTATCCCAGCAGAATAACTATCAAAACGATTTGAACTTGTAGTATCAATTTTTAATTCTTCAAAATTAATATTTATGTTGTCTTGTTCAGGAAAATAATTAGTCCCGCCTACACCACTCGCTTGAATTGAAGGTAGCAAGCCACTATACGATGCTTTTAATCCTTTCGATGCTGAAAGGACTCCAATCTCAGAAGACAATATAGTCTTTTTTTGAGACATAGCTATCTGAATACAATCATCAAGAGTATAATCCTGAGCTATGATTGCATTTAGAATTATAAAAATATATTTTAATATAGAATTACTGGGCATTATATATATATAAAATTTAAACTTAAAAGTCGCAATATATTTTGATGATTAAACTATAGTTATAGATACTATTTTAAAAAATTTTACAAATAATCATCTTTAATTTTAATTAAATACTGCATCGCATTTTTATGTGTGTTATCAATTTCTCCATCAAGTATAGCCTCTTCAATTGCATTCTTAATAACCCCAATAATTTTCCCCTCAGATATACCACAAACAGACATTATCTCATTACCACTAACAGGAGATTGAAATTTTTTCATTGAATCTTTTTGAACTACTTTATCCATTTTTTCTTCAACTTTGATAAAATTTGCCATATACTTTTTAACTCTTTTGGGATTCTTTGTTGTAATATCAGCCCTACACAGCAACATTAAATCGTCTAAATCTTCACCTGCTGCAATCATTAATCTTCTAACAGCAGAGTCTGTTACTACATCCTTTACTAATGCTATTGGCCTAAGATGAAGCAATGTGAGTTTCTTTAAATAATTTTTAAGTTCATTAGGTAGCTTCATTCTCTTTGCAACAGTATCTAGCATTTTTTCACCTATTGCATCATGTCCATGAAATGTGTATCCCTTGTTTTTATCAATTCTTCTAGTAATTGGTTTAGCTATATCATGCACTAACGCAGCAAATCTTAATTTCATTTTTTTTGATAATTTTGCTGAATTATCAACAACATTTAGCGTGTGTGCAAAAATATCTTTATGATGCCATTCGGATGACTGTTCCATCCCATACATTACATCAATTTCTGGAAATATTAACTTCATTAATCCTGTTTTTTGGAGGATTATTAATCCAGTAGAGGGTTTATTTGTTTGTAATATTTTAAAAAATTCGTCTCGAATTCTTTCACTAGAAACTATTTTTATTCGATGTGCTTGTTCTTTCATCGCCCGCCTACAATCATCACTCAGTTTAAATCCCAACTTAGCAGAAAAATAAGCTGCCCGCATTATTCTAAGTGGATCCTCAGAAAAAGTTTCATTAGAATTTAACGGAGTCTTTAAAATCTTTTTTTGAATATCTAAAACACCGCCAAATGGGTCTTTTAAATCCCCAAAGCGAGTTGGATGTATATCCATAGCCATAGCATTTATTGTAAAATCTCTTCTTAAAAGATCTCCACTTAAATCAGTATACTTAACCCTTGATGGTTTTCTCGAATTAGAATCATAATCTTCAGTTCTAGCAGTTACAATCTCTATTTGAATATTATTATTTGGAATTAATGCAGTACCAAATTTTTCAAAAGACACAACTCTTTTTACCCCAAGTATTTTGGCAAACTTTTTTGCAAACGGTATCCCCTCTCCTATCGTCATAATATCAATATCATTAACAGGAACACCCATTAATAAATCTCTTACAAACCCCCCAACAACATATAACTCGATGCCTTCTCTATTGCCCAATTCTCCAGCTGACTTAAGAATTGAACGAGCTGAATTATAATCTGATGTTTTTAATAATTCTTTGATATTTGCCATCTGCTAAATTACCTTGAGAGTTCATATACAAACACCTTGTAAAGATAACTATTTTATCTTCAATTTCCATATTCTATGAAGATAATCAAATATTATAGTACATTCTTTATATTATTGTTCAATTTCCTTATTGCTCAAATAGGCTCTGTCGACATTACTATTGATGATAGATTACTTAGAAGTGAAGAGAAGCAAGAAATCATTAATCTTAAAGGAGACATTAGGAGGTTCTTTTTAAATACTACCTGGGACAATAATTATATCGATCTTTCAATCCCATTATATATTCAAGTTATTTTTGAAGGTATAACACAAAAAGGGAATGAAGCTATTTATAACTGTCAGGCTCTTTTTTCTAATGGCGGAGATCTACGATATTTTGATAAAAGTGCACAATTTTATTACAATTCCGGAAGTAGTCTTTTCTATGATCCTGTTCTCTTTGAACCATTAAGTGGTTTCTTAGCTTTTTATGCACATTTAATTATTGGAGGTGAAATAGACACATATGAATTTAAAGGAGGAAATGAGTCTTTTGATCTGGCTAGAGATATTGCTCTTCGAGGATCAGCATCTGATTATAAAAAAGGTTGGGGAAACCGTAATACTTTAATTGATAACGTTAATAGAAATTCTGGACTAAGGAAAGCAAGGCTTGCATGGTATATAGCATTAGATTCATTCAATAACGGGGAAATTGATATCGTAATTGAAGAATTGAATACAATGATGGATGGTATAGCCCAATCATATCGTGATCTTGGGAGAGATAATCAAACACAATATTTTTTAAAAGCTCAATCTGAAAAAATCGCTAATATACTTTCCAGATTGGGGCAAAAAGAATTACTTAAAGATATGAAAGAACTAGACCCTGATCGACGAGAAAAATATCAGTCTGCTTTAGACACTATATCTAAATAGGTTTTTTTTCTAAAAATGAAATGAGCTAAAACGATTGGTGTTTTACAAAATTTCTTTAAAATTTCTTTGTCTTTCAATTTCCGGATTAGTTTGAACCGCTTACGTTTATTTAGTATTACAAATGGGTGGGAAATTAACCAAATAAACGATCTTAATATTCCTGAGGCATGTTTAAAATCAATCTTCATAAAAGCATACCCTAACGCAATAAATTCAAGCATTAGACGTATCATACCAAAATAAAATGCATTTAGAATAGAATAATTTGAAAATAGCATCAATAAACTATTGCGATGATTCAAATAATGTTTGCGGTGAGTGTGCATAGGTAATGAGACTGCATTCTTATGGAAAATCACCGAGTTGGGCTCTACCCATATATCATAGCCCATTGCCTGTAACCGCCAGCATAAATCAATCTCTTCCATATGTGCAAAGAAGGTTTCATCAAACTTTCCAGCTTTTTTAAATATATCTTTCTTTACCATTATTGATGTACCTGAAGCCCAAAAACATTGCGAAGCATTATTGTACTGTTTTAAATCCTTCTCACAATGTAGAAACAACCTTCCTTTCGCAAATGGATAGCATAATATATCCATTTCCCCACCAGCACCTCCTGCATAGTCAAAAACAGTTCTATCATAATAGTTTAATATTTTTGGCTGCACTGCGGCAATATTATTATCTTTTTCAATACATTCTAATAAATGCCCAAGCCAATCGGGCGTATGCACGGTGTCATTATTAAGAAAAACTAAATATTTACCCTTAGCTATTTCAACTCCCCGATTGCATCCACCAGCATATCCATAGTTTGAATCATTTTCTAATAAATTAATAGTCGGGTAATTATCCTTGATCCATTGTTGACTACCATCTGATGAATTATTATCAACGATAATTATTTCGTAGGAATTGAAATTGGTTTCAAAAAGTGAAGAAATACATTCAGACAAGGTTTCAATACCATTCCAGTGGGGTATGATTATTGAAATTATCGGTGATTTATTGGTCATAGCGATCTAGTCAAATTGATCGCTAGAGCGAACCTCATTGAGTATATCTCTTGCATTCTGATCAGTTGGATTTCTATTGACCCAATCGTTAAGCACTAATTCTGCTTCTTTTAACTTATTTGAATTCCTGTACATATATACGAGCGAGGAAACTATCTCAGGGTAAGCTTTTTGCCATCGTACCCAATCACCCTTACTAACTGTTTTATTGCTAAACCCTCTCGTTTTAACCATGCCCTCCACTTTTACAAAGTTTGACCTCATTCCCTCCAGTGTGCTAATAGCTTTTTCTGTATCGTTTAAATCTCTATAAAAGGTATTTGCATACTCTACCATCTTGAGAGGCCTACTATTTTTTTGATCAATAAGCGTTTCCATAATGTTTCTCATTAAATCTTTTTCACCTAAATCGCCATATATTCGAGCAATTTGGTGGTGTAGATCACCAGATTGAATTGGGACAGTATTTTCAGGAATGTTTAGAGACATTTTATTTAATATTGACACTATTCTACTTTTTAGTTCCGTTAAGTCTTTTTTAGAACCATCTTTCTTTTTATTAAGCTCTCTCATATAATCAAGGTAATAGGTAAAAGCCAACTGGACGTAAGCACTTCTATAATTTTGAAGCAATCTCTTTGTCTGCTTATTAAAATATATTTTTTCATTTCCTAAATTTCTAAACATATATCCTGGCTGATAATCCTTAGACCAAGATAAATAATTATTATCATTTTTTTGAAAATTATCATAAAAATATTTGTGGTTAAAATCTGAAGACCATTCATCCGGGCCAATATCAGTCATGAGGTTTTCATACATTTTTTCTTTATCAATACCTTTAGTTTTATGACTTTTCAGACGAAATGTCAGACCCTCCATATCAAGATAATTATCTAAGCCAATCCGATTTTGTTGCGAAACGGTAACTGCAAAATAAATAGGAACACGCCAAGATGCTTCATTAACTATGTGCATTACCATCATATCTTGGACTCTAAGAGCCTGACCTTGGTATGTTGGGTTCAATTCCCATTCTATGAAACCATCTTTATTTTTTGGATCATTATATACCGGTACCCTAACTTTTTGTTTTTCCCAACGTTGCAGGCTGGAAGTTAATTTATCAATTGTTCTATCGCTGAGACTTATAATTTGAGTATTTTTTGTTCGTTTATCTCGCCACTGCTTAATATACCATGGAGTATTCAATAGACTTAGATTTACAACTGCAACATCTGTTCGCAATTTTTCAACTTCTTGGAGATACCATAGTGGGAAAGTATCGTTATCACCATTAGTGAAAATCACGCCATTGGGCTCACAGGATTGAAGAAGATTATAGCTATAATCCCATGCAACAAAATTTCCAGAACGATCATGAGAATGATAGTTAGCTCGTGCCATGGTCAACGGGATAAATATCAACTGTAAAATAACCGCAAGCGATATAAGTCTCTTACTTAATTGCAAATCACTAAAATTTTTAGTAATCCACTCGCTTATTGCTGCAGTTCCTACGCCAATCCAGATTGAGAATGCAAAAAAACTTCCTACATATGAGTAATCTCTTTCCCTTGGCTGAGGGTCATCTTGATTCAAATAAATGATGATGGCATAACCGGTCATTATAAACAATGACATTACAGAAAAGGCCATCCTATCATCACGGTAAGCATGGTAAAACATCCCTAATATTCCAATGATAAATGCTAGAGGAAGTCCAAATTGTGTAAGGTCAATTCCATCTTCACTATCTCTAGCACCCATTCTAACTACGCCTGGATCAGATGCAGAGCCCCTTCCAGCAAATTGCCACAAAAAGTATCGATTATACATTTTTCGGATTTGATAATCCCAAAAAAAATCCCACTGGTTACCCGCCTGATATCTACTATATTTTCTTTTTTGTGATGATGAGAATCCTCTTCCAGGTCCCTCTGGATAACCAGCTATCTCATGAATAGGAGGAATACCTTTAAATCTGCGTGGGAACAAACCAACGTCACCATATTGTTCTCTCTCAAGATAAGATATAAATGCTTCTACTGTTTCAGGATCATTTTCATCAATACCGGGGTCTTGGTTGGATCGTATAAATATCAAAGCATAGGTTGAATAACCAATAAGCACTAAAACCATTGAAGTAAGAGCAACTGAAATAATTTTTCTTTGATTTGCAATCGCCCATATCATCGCTCCAAAGATTGCAAGAATCAATAAAGCTGTTAAAAAAACACCAATTGAGGCTGCGATTTTTGGCATACCTTTAATAATAACATTATGGATTATAAAAAACACAACTGCAGTTATTGCCATCGTTATTCCAAATGTAGTCCATTCAAAATCATATTTTCTAAAATATATAATCAATGCAACAAAGGGTAGCGTGAGTAGATTTAGTAAATGCAAACCTGTAGCCAGACCAATCATATAAGCTATAATCAAAATATATTTCTCATGCCCTTTTTGATCTGCTTTCTCACTCCAGGCTAAAATCAGCCAAACAACAATTGCTGTAAAAAAGGTACTAAAAGCATATACCTCTGCCTCAACAGCATTAAACCAATGGCTATCAGTGAAAGCAAAGGCCAGTGAGCCAACTAGCCCTGAACCAAAAACAATTAATGCATCATGTCCAGATTCGAGTTTTCCACGCCAATGCAAAATAACTTGAACAATTATTAGGTAGAGAAAAAATACTGCAAATGCACTTACAAGTGGTGATAAAATATTTACCCTAAATGCTATATCTTCACTAATTGGTAAAATTGATGCTATCCTGCCCAATAATAAAAAGAGTGGACTACCTGGAGGATGAGGGACACCTAACGTATGAGATACAGCAATAAATTCACCGCAATCCCAGTAAGATACCGATGGTGCCATAGTATCAAAATAAACAATAAATGAAATAAGAAATACCAAAGAAGCTAAGACTCTATTAGTGGTTATATAATTTTGATTGATCATTCTCTATCCCTACCTTGCTTATGATTACTGTTTTTTTCCTGCTACTTTACTGGAGTTGGCTATTGATTTTTTTTGGATAAAATCCATTTTTAATTCACTAACTGTATTTATTAACATTTGTTCCTCATACTCTGACATGTTTCCCATTGCTTTTGATTGAAGCATCACCAAAAGATCTATATAATAAGAAGCCTGATTTAGATTGATTTCAGTTTTTTGGGTCATCGGATTTTCTAACTTACCCAATGCTATCCATGCACTAGTCTGAAAAGTGTTAATAAGGTACAAAAAGAGTTCTTCGTCTTTTTTTATATTTTTTTTACTCAGCTTTGACTCCAGCATAAAAATTTATTAAATATGATAGCCTGAAATTTAATTCGACATTGAATCATACAAAATATCCCATCAGGAAAGATTTACCTTATCTAAATGTTGGGAATAATTACTAATAAACCATTTCTTCATTATGAGATTCTTACTATTATCTAGATTTGGATCGTTTTCAATTAAAGAAAATGCCGCTTCCCTGGATTGTCTAATAATAGATCCATCGGTTGCCATGTTTGCAATTTTATATTGAAAAAACCCTGATTGCTTTTGACCTAAAAATTCTCCTGGCCCCCTTAACCGGAGATCTTCATCCGCAATGATAAAACCATCATTTGTTTTTTCCATTATTGCCAATCTATTTTTCGATGTTTCAGTAGTATTCCTTTTTACTAAAATACAGTAACTCTTTTCTGATCCCCTACCTACACGTCCTCTCAACTGATGTAATTGCGTTAATCCAAATCGTTCAGCATTTTCAATTAGCATAACTGTTGCATTTGGAATATCTATTCCTACCTCAATTACAGTTGTAGATACTAATATACTAATTTCATTGATTTCAAATTTTTTTATTATTCTATCTTTTTCATCTGACTTCATCTTGCCATGTAAAAGGCCCACTGCTATTTGATTAAATTGAATTGTAGATAATTCTTTATGGGCTTCAACAGCAGCAGCCAAGTCAGATTTTTCTGATTCTTCAACAAGAGGATAGACTATAATACATTGCCTACCCATAGAAACCTCTTTTCTAATGAAAGCATAAACCTTATTCATTCTGTTTGGTTCAACTATTCTTGTCACATTTGGGATTCTATTTGATGGTAATTCATCAATGATTGAGATATCCATATCACCATGATATGTGATAGCAAGGGTTCTGGGAATTGGCGTGGCAGTCATCGCCATACAATGTGGATTAGTTCCTTTATCTATTAAAGTGGCGCGCTGGTTAACTCCAAACCGATGCTGTTCATCGATTATGACCAAACCTAAATTTTTAAAGACAATATCGTTTTGTATTAACGCATGTGTACCAATGATGACAGAAATAGTTCCATTTTTAAGGCCAGAAATAATATTAGTTCTATTTTTCTTTTTCATATTTCCAACCAATAATCCACAACTAATATTCACTTTATCAAGTTCTTCCTTGAATGCATTGAAGTGCTGTCTTGCTAAAACCTCTGTAGGAACCATAACAGCAACTTGTACATTATTACCAATTGCTAATGAAGAAATCAATATTGCAACAATTGTTTTCCCAGACCCAACATCTCCTTGGATTAATCTATTCATTGGATAATCTCGCTTCATATCCAAATGAACATCTTGAATAACATTTTTTTGCGCATTAGTTAGTTCAAATTTTAAAGTATTAGAAATTGGACGAAAATATGGACCTATATCTATCAATCTTCTTGATTTTGATAATCTGAAATTTTTCTTCCTCAATGCTAATAATAATTGTAAAAAGAAATGTTCATCAAATTTTAATCTATATTTTGCTAACTCTAATTTTTCAATCCCATCAGAAAAGTGGATGCGTCTTAATGCTAGCTCCAAATTAATTAGCTTATGTTTTTTAAGAATGTCTTCTGGTAGTATTTCATAAATATTATCAATTGAACCCAATACTTCTTTTACTATCATTCTTAAACTACGTTGTTCAATACCCGTAGATCGTAGATCTTGAGTCAAAGAATAAATTGGAACAATATTGCCTGAGTTTAATGGATTTTCATCCTCAAATATTTTTTCAAATTCTGGATGAGTAATTGAGAACCCTTTATACCACTGTACCTTACCATGTATTACTAATTTATCTCCTATTTTAAAAAGTTTTTTTATATATCTGGTACTATTAAACCAGCTTAGCGTTAGTAATCCTGTACCATCTGATACTATAACTTGAAACATTTTTCCACGCCGAATTGATTTTTCACCAAACGTTTGGACATCTGCAATTATAGAAAATAAATTGCCCTTTTTTAGCTTGCTTATGGGGGTAAATATCGTTCTATCAAGATAACGCCTAGGGAAATAATATAAAATATCTAAAGCGGTAAAGATACCCAGTTCGTTCAAGATTTTTTCTCGGCGTGGGCCAACTCCTTTTAATTGGGAGATGGGATCAGTAAGATTCACAATTATCCTTTCAGATATTTATTTCCATTCTTTCCGGTAAGTATAATAAACATTTTTTGTTTCACCGGCATACAAAACTAATGGGAAGTGAACTGTAGAAGCATCTTTTTTCTGATAATTAAGTGATTCGTCTTTGATTATCCAATCACCATTTATATGCTCTACAAGAAGAACGTTAATATCTTCATTCCTTGTGTTTGTTACTTTAATCTCTATAACTGCTTCTTCGCTCTTTCTTTGCCTATCGTAGTTTAAAACTTTTCTGTTTCCGATCACATCAAATGCTCTTCCTGAAGTAAGCGTGGTCGACTGTCCCTTCGGGACCTGACCCATATTATCAGCACCTATATATTCTAGGCCACTTGATTTTTTATAAGCATACATTTCAACCTTACCGCCAGGGAGAGATATGCCGAGACCATTTGACTCTGTGTTTTCCATACTTATTTGTACTTCAAGTGGCTCTTCCTTTTGCCGTCTTTCGCTATTTTCAAAAACATATGTCTTCTTATAACCAACTTCTAAAGGGCCATACATTCTTACCGTAATATTTTCCTTTGGACTTAAATCATGTTTGTTGTTTAAGGAGTATATATGGTAATCACCAAGCTCCTCTTTACCAATCAAAGGTACAACATCATTACTTAGTGCCACTCCAGCAGACCGATTCATTGATTCTCGCATAGGATGTCTCTTCCTTACTTTATTTAATGTACCTTCAACTAACTGTAAGTTTGCATTTTGAAATCCTATATCAGAAATATTAGATACTACAGCTTCTGCAATGAGCTCACCTCTTTCCTCATTACCCATTTTTAAACGGTATACAGTGTTCCAAGAGAAGCTATTTGTTTTATATACAAGCTCACCTTCAATTACCTTGCTAGTTTGCGATTTTAAATCCCAAGATAAATATGGATGGAAAGTGTGGGAATCTAAATCGTGTTTTTTGCTACCAATGTATTCAAGTTCATCCCTATTGAAGCAAATAACACCTGATTGATGCTCCAGAGATAATGATGTAGAGCTTATCTCAAGAAGTAGGCCTTTTACAAGCTTTCCGTCTTTAGGCTTAACATGTATCTCTTTTCCTTTTAATGAATTAAAATAGTTTATCCCTGTAAAAATATTATCATTAAAACGTTGTGATATTATATCAATTCCATCAATATTTAAAAAAGGAGTATCACGGTGTATTCCGCTTGGTAAATTTCCCCATGTTACATAACTATTTCCTGAGGGTATGGACCATGCGACCGGTTGTTTTATAAGTGCAGAGCCATCTTTATAAATTGTGAGAGTAGCATCCTCGGATTGGGGATATATAGAACATAAAAAGAATATTATATAAAAAAAATTTCTCATTTAAGCATTTCCAAATTAGCATCTATTTTTTCTAATTCTTCAGTTAATTTATTAAGATTGGATTTTTCTTTTTGTATAACCGATTCTGGTGCGCGCTCAAGAAAGTTATTATTTGATAGTTTTTTATTTATACCTTTAAGTAACCGACTGACTTCAGTCATGCGTTTTCCCATCCTTTCCTTCTCTTGGTCTAAATCTACAAGCCCTTCTAATGGAATGAATATTTCCATACCAAGTGTAACTGCTGTAGCAGATTGTCTGGGTTTTTTAACATTTAGACCTATTGATATATCATCAGCTTTTGCTAGTGACTTTAATAAATCTATGTGCAAACTTATTAATCGTTTATTTTCATCATTACAGCGAATATGAAGATCAGATTTTCTTTTATGGGGAACATTCATTCTGCTACGAATAGATCGGACAGATGTAATTAATTCTTTTAGAATCTCCATATCTTTTTCAGCATTAGAATCAAGTAAATCTACATTATCAATCCAAGGAGATATAATTAAATCAGTTGACCTTTTAGGACTAAAATATGTCCACAATTCTTCTGTTATAAATGGCGCAAAAGGATGTAAAAGAGTTAAAACTGTACGAATGCACTTGATTGCAATATACCTAGCTAGATCTGCCTTGTGTTTATCATCATTAATAAAACTAATCTTTATGATTTCAACGTACCAATCACAAAAATCATTCCAAGTGAATTCATATATCACTTTAGCAGCTTCATTAAAATGAAATCGTTTAAGCTGAGCATTGTAGTCTCTGACCATTTTTGATAACCTGCTTAGTATCCACTTTTCTGGAAGGCTAAGTTCACAAACATCAAGATCAAAATTATTAATTGAGTCTTTATTAATATTCATGTGAATAAATCTGCAAGCGTTCCATAGCTTGTTCATGAAATTTCTTCCAATATCTAAACGCTCTTTTGAAAAAAGAACATCCAAGCCTTGCGGCGACATGAGCATGATTCCAAATCTAACAGCATCGGTACCAAACTCATTGAACAATTCAATTGGATCCGGAGAATTCCCGAGTGATTTACTTAATTTTTTCCCAGTGTCATCTCTTAATATTGATGTAAAATAAACATCTTTGAACGGTTCTTTATCCATGAACTCGTATCCTGAAATTATCATCCTGGCTACCCAAAAAAAGATAATGTCTGGTCCTGTAACAAGAGTATTGGTAGGATAAAACTTATTTAGTTCTTCATTTTTATTTGGCCATGAATGAACTCCTATTGGCCATAACCAAGAACTCGCCCACGTATCTAAAACGTCTGGATCACGATTCCAATTTTCTGGATCGCTTGGTCCATTAACAGATACATGAATCTTTTTTTTATCATCATTGTGATACCATACAGGTATCTGATGCCCCCACCATAATTGCCTACTAATACACCAATCCTTTATATTCCTCATCCAGTGGTCGTATGTCTTTTCCCAATGCTCTGGATGAAACGATATTTTACCTTCTTTCAGTGCATTAGTTGCAGGTTTAACAAGTTCACTCATTTTCATAAACCATTGTTCAGACATATAAAATTCAATGGGGACATTTCCTCTTTCAGAGTACCCTACTTTATTTATATAGTCTTCAATTTTGTGGACAAAATCATTCGATTGAAGGTCCTCAATAACTTTTTTTCTTGCTTCTTCTCTTGTGAGGCCCTGATATGCTTTGGGGACATTATTATTTAATGAAGCATCATCGTTCATTATATTAATAAATTCAAGATCATGACGCTCCCCCATTGAAAAATCATTTGGATCATGCGCAGGTGTAACCTTTACACATCCTGTACCAAATTCAGGGTCTACAAAATCATCAGCAATTATTGGTATCTCCCTTCCTACTAATGGTAATATGATGGACCGTCCAACAAGGTCTTGATATCTTTGATCTTTAGGATGAACGGCAACAGCGGCATCACCAAGCATAGTCTCCGGTCGTGTTGTTGCAACAACAACAAATGAATCTGAATCAGAGATAGGGTAACGAAAATGCCAAAGAAAACCATTCTTTTCTTTATGGATAACCTCTTCATCACTTATGGCAGATTTAGAAACAGGACACCAATTAACTAATCGATGTCCTTTATATATGAGACCTTTATTATATAATTTGACGAATGCACTAAGAACAGAATTAGTATATCCATCATCCATAGTAAAACGTTCTTTATCCCAATCACAGGAACATCCAAGTTTTTTTAATTGGTTTATTATTATGCCACCATATTTTTCTTTCCAATCCCAAGCATAATCCAAAAAATCTTCACGAGATAGTTTCGCCTTATCGATTCCTTGCTGCTTAAGCATTGAAACTACTTTTGTCTCAGTTGCAATAGATGCATGATCAGTACCAGGAACCCAACATGCTTCTTTACCTTCCATCCTCGCTTTTCGAATCAAAATATCTTGTATAGTATTATTCAAAACATGACCAACTGTGAGAATACCTGTTACATTAGGAGGTGGAATCACAATCGTATAGGGCTCTTTTTCTGATCTAGGATCAGCAAAAAAATAGTTCTTTGACAACCAATGGTCATACCACTTGTCTTCAACTAACGTTGAATTATATGATTTGTCTAATTGTGAGGAAGGCATTATCTAATTTAAAATAAATGTTTAATTAGGTTTGTTATTTGACCCGCAATTTTACTACAATTCATGTTTTCTTTCATTGGAAAGATAGACCAAAATCAAAAGATATTTAATTTAGTATTTTCTCTGATCAAAATCGTAATATTACATCATCTGACAAACGAGGATTTACATGGATAACAATATCGTATACACCTTCCTAATTATCACGTTTGTATTTACTATATGCACTCATTTGCCACTTTTAATAATTAGTCTGGCATTTTGGCTAAAATCACAAGTAAACAAATCAGATCTCAACCGATTTAAAATTTTAAATAAAATCGCAGCTGAACTAGGAATCGACAATTGCACTTTTCCTCCTCAAAAAAATCTAAATTACTTTTCTTGGCTTATCTATAGCAAGCGCGTGGATGACCAATACATCCCATATAAAAATCTTTTAAGAAATATAAATGGGGTAAAAGATTTAGAAAAAAAACCTGACTCAAAAGCAAGATATTTCTATGGAAGCTTATTAGGTGGTAATCATCCTAGAATTAATGATATTATAGCTTCAAAATTTGATTCTGAACCTTACATAATGATATCTAGAGATAGAGTTAAGGTTGGTAAAAATAATTATAAAGATTATAGAGCCATATATTATAGTTCTAGAGACTTCGATCTTCCAAAATGTAAAATAGATGAATCATCTAAATTCTTGGATAGAATAGCACCAAACCCTGATGATATTAATTTCGTTTCTGATAATACTTTTTCAAAAACCTTTAACTTGATGGGGCAAAACGAACCAAAGATAAGAGCATTAATGAACGAAGAAATTCGCAATATTGTAATGAAAAATAAAAAATGGGTATGGGAATTTGACAATACTAAAATATTGATTAGATACGTAATCAATGATAATTCAAGAATAAATGATATCAAACCATCTATTCTAGAACTTGAAAAAATTCACAAGGCAATTAAAAAAATAGACATGAAAAATCTTCCTACATCTGAACAAATTGATGCCGACCAACCTAAAGAGATTATTGACACCGGGCTTTATAATAAACGGATGGCTATTTTTGGAAGCACAATAGGTTGTGGTTTAGTTTCAATGATCTTTGGGGTTGCAATTTTTTTTGTGGCTTTTCTCAGAATGCAATTTGATATATTTTTAACAGCATTTTTCTTTACTGCACCAGGCATTGCTGTTTTTACATTTGGACGCAACGAATGGATAAGAAATAAAAAATTAAAATCAGAAGGGAATGTCAAAAAAAAATAATATGGTAAAAGCGATGGTAAATGGAGTTTGGGATATATTTCAAAAAGACCAACTCCAACCTGGCACAACTGTTTTTAGTTTTAAATCGGGACTGTATGAAACTTTAAGAACTAAAAAATATCAACCAGTTTTTCTGGATTTACATTTAGACCGTCTATTCAAATCAGCAGAATCGATAAAATTAAAACCTCACTTTAAAAGAGAAAAGATAAAACAAATGGCAAACCAAGTAATTAGAGATTTTGATAAGCCTGAACAGAGAATTCGGATATTATTAGTCCCTGAAAAAGTAATTATTTATGCAAGGTCGCTCAACTTGAACCATAGCATCTATAAAGGAGTATCAACAATAACTATTCCAGCAATAAGAAAGGATCCACATATTAAAACAACAAATTATCATGTATGTTTAAATGCATATAAAAAAGCAATAGAAAAAGACTGTTTTGATGCAATACTATTAGATGAAGCAGGGCAGGTATTTGAAGGAAGCAGAAGTAATATATTCTGGATATACAATGATAAACTTTATACCCGGGAAAGTGGAGTACTTCCCGGGATAACAAGGCAAATAGTACTCCAAAAATCACCATTTAAATTATCCTTTAGTACGCTAAACTCACTTGATTTTTGTGGGTTAGATGAATTATTCTTGACCAATAGTGGTTCTGGAATAATACCTGTTGTAAAAGTGAATAATTCTCACATTGGAAAAGGAATGCCAGGTCCAATCACAATACAATTAATGAAATTTTATGAATCATGGATGGCACATTAGGTCATGATTAGAAATATTATTAAACCTTTTATATTAGTTGTTATCATATTATAAAAAGCCCAAAAGATTTATATTGTATTACATATCTATTACTTTATAACTAATCTGATCTATGATAGAAAAAATTTTTAGACTTATTATAGTGAACCCGAGGAATACATTTTTTGGTATTATTTCACTAACAATAATGTGGACGATATTCATCCCAAACCTATCAATAGACTTTTCAATCGAACACCTATTTTCACAAAATGATCCAGCTGTAGAGAGGTACTTTTCCTTCCGGGAAACTTTTGGTCGCGAAGACAATATAATTACAATAATATATGAACCAGTTGATGCTTTAAGTAAAGAGCTATATAAAGAGCTAGAGGACCTCTTATATCTGATTGAGGATATTAATGGTGTTGACGACATAATTTCAATTTTCAGTTTAAGTGATATTGATTCAAAAGCATGGCTTGGAAATCTTCATGATGATGAAAGCATATGGAATAAAGACACTGTATTTCAAAAATTGCATTACATCCAATCAGATCCTTCAATCGGGTCTCGTATTTTATCAAAAGATCTAAGATTTGGTGCATTTATGGTTACTTTATCTGATATAGTAAACAATCACCAAGATCGAAGTACTATATTAGAAAAAATAAAACAACTCACTCAAAACACATCGCCTACTTGGACATTTTCTGGAGTATCAGTTCTAAGAACAGAGTATGTAAGATATATGCTAAGGGATAACTTTGTTTTTCTACCACCGATTGCAATAATCCTAATATCTTTACTCAGATATGTGTTTCGAAACTGGGTCTTTGTAGCGCTGCCATTACTAACAGTATTAACAACGGTTATATGGTTGCTTGGCATTATGGGCCTATTTGGTCTAGAAATAAATATTATGACATATATAGTACCTACGCTTCTTTTTATAATTGGAATTAGCGATGCAATACATATTCAAGCCCGGTTCAGGGAAAACCTTTCCAAAAACTCTTTAGACCCAAGTAAATCAATGCTTTTGACAATGACTCAAATGTCCAAAGTCATTTTTCTAACAAGCATCACAACATCAATAGGGTTTATTGCATTAATGACAACATCCATAAGTATTGTGCAAGAATTTGGTTTGGAAATCGCGTTAGGAGTCATGATAGCATGGTTGGTTTCCATAATACTAGTTCCATCAGGGATAATGATATTCAAGTCATTTGACAAAGTAGAAGATCATACATTTTTTCCATTTTTAGATTGGCTTTCAAATTTAATACCAAAGCATCCATGGCTTTTCATAATAATCCCTTCATTAATATCCTTTACAGCTATTTATAAAATTAAAGATCTATCCACTGATTCATCACTAATGGATGACCTTAGACCACAAAATAAACTATACCACGATCTAAAAATGACAGAAGAATATTTTGGTGGGGTACTTCCATTTGAAGTTTTATTAAAACTAAATAAAAAGAATCAAACAATAAAAAACACTGTCCTTGATCCTGATATACTTCTTTTTCTAAGAAATTTAGAAAACTTATTAAACAGGGAACTCAAAAACAGCAGATTCTTTTCTTTATCAACATTTTTAGAATCTGTAAAACGTATTCGAGGTGACAGCATTTCTATTCATTATGATACAACAATGATAAACCAAATTTTAGAAACAAGACCTAATCAACATTTACAATTGGTTAACGATGAAAGAAGTATATTAAGAATAACTGGCCTTATTGAAAATAAAACCTCTTCAGAGATGGAAAAAATCTATGCCAAGCTAGACTCAATCTCCGAATCATTTCCACCATACCTTTCTGTCGAATATACAGGTACTACGGTAGTTGCACTTAGGACAAATAATTACCTTGTACAATCATTAGTTAATAGCCTAGGAATCGCTCTTTTATTTATAAGCATTGTGATGGTGGTTATGTTTCGAAAAAAAACAATCCTAATTGCAAGTCTCATTACAAATCTAATACCTATTTTTACTGTATTAGGTATTTTGTCTTGGTTGGGTATTTCGATAAGGCCACCAACAGCAATGACATTTTCTGTAGCACTTGGAATTGCTGTTGACGATAGTTTACATTTTCTATTAAGATATAGGAAAGAATTAAAAAATGGAATGACAAGGATTGATGCAGTAAAGACAACCATAATTCACACAGGGTCTGCGTTGATGATAACCACAACTATCTTAGTATCTGGATTTTCCGTACTTCTACTATCCGTTTTCCTACCTACATATCAATTTGGCCTTTTATCTGCGGGAATGATTGGCGCTGCACTCCTTTGTGATCTAACACTTCTTCCTGCGCTTTGCCTTGTTCTTCCAAACCCTAATAAAGGTTAAATACTTTTTGTGAAGAACTATCATTTTATTTTATTAATATTCATTCCTCATTTTATTTTTGCATCAGAAAACACCATATCTACAAAGGGGCAGTTATGGTCAAGTGTGATAACAAGCAATGATGTACCCAAAGGACAATCAAACATAGAGTCTAATTTCGGCTACATACCATTTATTTCAATTGCAAAAGAACTAAGCAATAACC
>CAZPIF010000004.1:0-22717 GCA_964586565.1 uncultured bacterium | reverse complement strand
TTATAATTTAAAAAAGGTTCCCCCATACCCATAAAAACAACATTAGTTATTTTTTTCCTACAAAAATTTTGTAATTGTATAAATTGGTCTACAATCTCACCTTGAGTCAGATTTTGAATAAATCCCATTTTTGCTGTTGCACAAAAATCACAATCTACAGCACATCCAACCTGTGTAGAAATACACACGGTAACTCTTTTGTTCTCTTCCATCAAAACAGATTCAATTGTTTTATTATTTTTTAATTTAAATAAAAATTTTTGGGTCTGCTTAGAAAGAGAAAAATTATTGTGTATTATATCTAGAGGGTGTACTGTGAAATGCTTTAATTGTTCCCTAAAGGAATTAGGCAAATCTGACATTTTATTATAGTCATATATCTGTTTTCTATATAACCAATCAAAAAGTTGCTCACCTCTAAATGGCCTACGACCTAAAGATTGAACAAGTAACTTTAATTCTTCTTTAGTTTGTCCAATAAGCGGCTTCTCTTTTAAATTTTTTAACTTAGTCACTAAAACAAATTTGTTTATTTACCAATACAATTCAAATCAGAAACTATTTAATTTAAAGCACATTAATTTTAATATATTCTAATTACCTATGAAAGAAACACAACAAGATTTGGAAGCAGTTCAAAAATTAGCGCAAGCAAAAAACGACTTTTATGATGAAGTTGGGAAAATAATAATAGGACAAAAAGATATTCTTAACCATCTACTTATATCTATCCTTTCTCAGGGGCATTCTCTTTTAGTTGGAGTACCGGGTCTTGCAAAAACATTAATTATTAAAACACTTTCTGATGTACTAGACCTCTCTTTTAATCGAATCCAGTTTACTCCTGACTTAATGCCTAGCGATATCACAGGGACTGAATTAATTGATATTGATCAAACTTCTGGCCAAAGATCATTCAGGTTTTTTCAGGGACCTATATTTTCTAACATCGTACTTGCAGATGAAATAAATAGAACTCCTCCAAAAACCCAATCAGCACTACTAGAAGCAATGCAAGAACATATGGTAACATCCGGAGGTAAAACATATAAGCTAGATGAACCATTTTTTGTATTAGCAACTCAAAATCCAATTGAGCAGGAAGGCACTTACCCTCTTCCTGAGGCTCAATTGGATCGCTTTATGTTTAGCCTAAATATTAATTATCCATCCAATACTGAGGAAATATCAATTGTCAGAGCGACTACGACAATTGAACAAGAAGTATTAAAACCAGTAATTTCAAAATCTGAAATAAAACTATATCAAGATCTTGTTAAGAGAGTTCCTGTTTCAAATAATGTAGTCGAATATGCTGTGAAATTAACATCTGCAACAAGACCTAGCTCAGAATTAGCCCCTGATTTTATTCGCGAATCAATTGATTGGGGTGCCGGTCCAAGAGCTTCTAAATATTTAGTGTTGGGAGCAAAAGCCAAGGCAATACTTGATGGTAGACCATCCCCAAATATTAATGATATTCATTCACTAGCATTACCAATATTAAGGCATAGAGTTTTGTCAAATTTCAATGCTGAAGCTGATGGTTTAAAAGTGGAAGATATCCTTCTACAATTGATCAACCATTTAGGAGATGAATGACTAGCCTAAACAAAAAAAAATATCTTCAACCTGAGACTGTAGCTATGCTTGATTCAATGGCTTTAAGGGCAAAATTAGTTGTAGAAGGATATATAATAGGACAACATCAAAGTCCTTATCATGGTTTTTCAGTTGAATTTGCTGAACACCGCTCTTACGAGGCTGGAGATGAAATTCGTCATATTGATTGGAAGCTATTTGGGAAAACCGACAGGTTATATGTAAAGAGGTACCAAGAAGAAACGAATTTATCATCGCATATTATTCTAGATACTAGTCGCTCTATGTTATATAAAAGCGGTAATGTTTCAAAGTTGGTTTACGCAAATTCGCTAGTGGCCTCATTATCGTATTTAATGGTTGGACAACAAGATGCTGTAGGTTTAGTAAAGTTTTCAAATAAGATAAATACATTCATACCACCAAAATCAAAACCTAGTCATCTTAACTTAATTCTAAAACAATTGGATGATCTTAAAGTAGAAAAAGACACAAAAATAGAATCAGTTTTACACCAAATGGCAGAAAAAATAAATAAACGTGGTTTAGTTATCTTGATATCTGATCTATTGGATGAACCTCATGATATTATTAATGGTATAAAACATTTTCGTTATAAAAAACAGGAGGTAATCGTATTCCATATATTAGATAGAAAAGAATTTGAATTTAATTTTAATACACGGACACAGTTCTTAGATATGGAAACTGGAGAAAAAATAATCACTGAACCATGGCATATTAGATCAAATTATATGACTTTGATTGATAATCTGAAAAAATACTATAAAAAAGAATGTCTAGAATATTCAATTGATTACCTACCTATTTATACTGATGAGAATCTTGATAAAAGTCTTACAGAGTATTTGAATAAAAGAAAGAAATTAAACTAATACTCATCAAAAGCTTGGATTTCATTTATCAATTCCCAGCCACCAATTTTGTCAGCCCATTGCTTGTATACATTTTTTGATGCCTCCTGGAATGGTTTAGGGTCAGGAAAAGTAATAGTCACATCAAATTTTTCTAGTTGTTCAAGTCTTTCTAAACTTATTTGAGTGTATAAATCTCTTTCATAATCTACAAGTTCTGATAATGTTTTGTTTATTACCTTCTTTAGATCTTCTGGAAGTTTATCGTAAAAAACTTTACTCATTATAACCGGAGCAACTAAACGTAACCAACCGACTTGAGCCCAATAAGGAGCAACTTCAAAAAATTTTTTTGAATAATAATTTGAATTAGCAGCTTCTGCACCATCAATTACACCTGTTTCTAAACCTGTATATAAATCACTATATGCCATAGGCAATGGATTCGCTCCGAAAGCTTTAAATGCATCTAGATGTGGTTTACTTTCCATAGTTCGAATTTTTAATCCATTAAGATCACTTATTGAATATACAGGGGAATCTCTTGTCATTATATGTCTTACTCCAAATGTAAAATATCCTAAAAGATGAAGTCCTGATTTTTTGAAATCAGATTTGAACCTATCTCCAATATGAGAATCTAAAACTGCAAACATATGCTTATTGTTTTTAAATAAAAATGGCATTTCAAAAATATTCAAAGAAGGGACAAATACTGCCAGCGGAGAACTTGATGCCATTTGCATTTCTATACTCCCAATCAGTAAACCCTCTGTAACATCTCGATTATTACCTAGTGATCCATTAGCAAATAATTTAGCCTTAATTCTTCCATGTGAACGTTCATTAACTAGTTCAGCAAATTTTAATAAAGCCCGAGACCCAGGTTCATCTATCGGAGCAGAAGAAGCAATTTTGAGAATATACTCATCATTACTTTTTGAACAATTAAAGATAATAAATATGGTTAAAATAGATAATATATATTTTATTAATTTCAATTTTTTATCAAAAAATATTCTAGAATTAATGAGCGAATAATCCTGGTAAAAATAAAACAACACTAGGGAAAAAAGTGATTATTAATAATACAATCATCATAGTCGCAAATATCGGAAGGATATGAGGTATAACTTCTTTAATAGGTATTTTACTAATGCTACATGAAACAAATAAAGTAGCTCCAAATGGAGGTGTAATATAACCGATTGCCCATCCTACAGTAGTAACAACACCAAAATGGACTGAATCAATCCCAAGATTTTTTGCAATTGGATATACTAAAGGAAGGAAAATAACGGTGGCTGAAAAACTTTCCATAAACATGCCAATAAATAGCATTAGAAAAATATAAAGCACATAAAAACCAGATGGAGTGGAAATTAAACTAGATATAAAATTTGATAATATTTCTGGTACTTCATTTACGGTAATTATCCACGAAAATAAAAACGCAGTGGATTGAATAAATAATATAATTGTTGATAGCTGTGCTGATTCAAATAGAATCCTAGGTAAATCGCTAATGGATATTTCTTTATAAACAAACAACCCCATTATTAAACCATACACAACGGCGATTACTGCTGATTCTGTAATAGAAAATATTCCACCAATAATACCAAAAATGATTATAAGAGGTAGTCCTAAACTTGGTAAAGCATAAATACCAGTCAAAAGTAATTTCTTTAAATTTAGATTTGTATTTGTTCTTATATAAATTAAATTATTTTTTCTTACATGAAAAAACACAACAAACATCAATCCTAACCCTATTAAAAAGCCTGGTAATATTCCACCCAAAAATAATTGGCTCACTGACGTATCTGTAACATACCCAATTAAAATCATTAATAAACTAGGTGGTATTATTGGACCTATAGAACCTGCTGCTGCTTGAAGTGCAGTAGCAAATTTCATTTTATAACCTTTATCCTTCATTATTGGAAGGATAATAGAACCAACTGCAGCAGTATCAGCAGAAGAAGAACCAGAGACACCTGCAAAAATCATTGAGGCTGTGATACAAATATAACCCAGACTACCTCTTATAAATCCAAAAAGTTCGGTTGTGAAATTGACTGATCTTCTTGACATTCCCCCGTGAATCATGAGTTGACCTGCAAGCATAAAAAATGGAATAGACATTAATAACCAAGAATTTAATCCAAAGAACATCCTCTGAGGAATTATCATTAATGGCAAATCACTTGTAAATATTATTGAAATTAAAGAACCTACGCCTAATGCAAACGCTATAGGCATACCAATAAAAGCAAATAAAAAAATACTAATTATAAGAACTGCTATCATCTAATAATAATTTTAAATCCTTATTATTTAGTAAAAGTTTTTTGAATAATTATTAAAGATTCAATTAGCATAAGTGTTCCAGAAATAGGGAATGCTATGTAAATGAAACCTAATGGTATTTGCGTAGCTGGGGTATTTTGATAACCAACTTTTAAAATAAATTGAATTCCAAAGATAATTATACAAACTGCGAAAACAGAAATCATTAGATAAGAAATAAATTGGAATAATTTTCGCAGGCCTAGACCAATACTATCTTTTAGATAGTCTATAGAAAGGTGGCTGCTTTTTTGAATACATACTGGTGAGCCAAATAATATTATCCATACCTGTATATATCGTGCGACTTCTTCTGTCCATGAAAACGGATTATTAAAAATAAACCTCCAAATAACTTGAGAAAAAACTATACATACCTGTCCACAAAAAAGAATTATTATTAAATAATAGTTGAGCTTTCTTATAAATGAAATCAATTTTCTAATATTAATTAGATATATTTTTATTTAAAGAAGTAAACTCACAATGAATCAACTTTTATTATATATTTATTCAAGTACACGAGCTTTATTCCAGTATGATGTATTATGAAAATTAGCAACAAAATTTCCAGGTGGTACTAACTCATCACAAGCTTTTCTTGTTTCAGTATCAAGCGACATTTCTAATACTGGTAATAAAATTTCAAGATGTTTTTTTGTACGAACTCCAATTAAAGGTGCAGTGACCCCAGGTTGATCCTTACACCATAAGAGAGCTAATTGTGCAGAAGAAATGCCTATTTTTTCTGCGATTTTATTAAACTTAATTCCTACTTCTATTCCCTTTTTACTTATTCTTTTTGCATAAAAACCACCACGTCTTGCTGCTCTTGATTTTTCTGGATATTTTGAGAGATCAGTATATCTGCCCGCAAGAATTCCCATGGCTAAAGGGCCCCATGTAATTAAACCTATTCCATACTTTTGAGAAAGTGGTATAAGTTCATTCTCAATTCTTCGATCAAGGAGATTATAAGGTGGTTGTTCAGTAGCCAAACGAATAAAGTTCTTAGATTCACTAACCATAATTGCTTCCATAACCGCCCAGGCTGGATGAGTAGAAGAGCCTATATATCTTATCTTTCCTTGAGTAACTAAATCATCAAGTGCTCTTAAAGTTTCATCAATGGGAATATTTGGTGAATGACGATGTAATTGATAGATATCAATATAATCAGTATTCAATCTTTTCAATGATGCTTCACATGCTCTAATTATATTTAAACGGCTGTGTCCGTGATCATTAGGCCCATATTCAGGTTTAAACTGATCTAATGAAACACCGATTCTTCTACGCCCATGATCAACTTTTGTTGCAATTATTACTTGATCTCTTTTGCCATTATCTTTTATTGTTTTACCGATTATTCTTTCACTTTGGCCTTCACAATAAATATCTCCAGTATCAATTAAATTAATACCAGCTTCTAAAGAACGATTAATAATATTTTCAGCATCTTTTGCTGGAGTTGCATCACCAAAGTTATCAGAACCTAAACCAAGTGGAGATATCATTACACCTGTTCTTCCTAGCGACCTATATTCCATAAAACAAACCTTTATATATTATTTTTTATTGATTTAATAATTTTATTTCATCATTTAAACCTGTCATTTCCCATCTAATCAGTGAAATTGGAATAAAACCAGTTGAAATAAATTGATCTAAAAATTGTTGAAGATTAAAATCTGAACCTAACTGTTTAGCCCTATCTCGGAATAAATTCATTATCTGAATTTTTCCAATTACCATACCCATATGCCATCCAGGTATACGTAAGGTTGTCCTTGCTTCGTACCATAAATGATGACTGTCATCCAAGTATTCACTATGTGGAGCACATTGAACACAAAAGTCCATTGCCTCTTCCAAAGTAAGTATTCTATTATGCATCTTAAGATCCATTAGCGCACGACAATTACGAAAAATTGCCTGTTTGTAAACTATTTCTCTTCCTCTATTTGGTCTATTATCTAGAACTCCCGCATGCATTAAAAGTTCTTCAAGAGCAAAAGCCCATCCCTCATCCCTAATCCATTCAATAAAAAATAATCGACGTATACCACGTATTTCACGATCATCATTTTCTAATCTCTGCCATTCAAAATCATGACCTAGACCTTCATGCGCTTCATGAGGAACAGGTTCTCTTTGTACATAATAAGAAAAATAGTCTGGAACTCCCATTTCATCATTCCCTGTTCGAAACGCAGATTTTCTTGCTGACCAATATTTCTCAATATCTAAATTTTTATCTATGGTAAATATTTGGTGTGAAACAATGAAACTCATAAGATGGTCTACAGCTTGTCTAACAAGGTCTCTGTATTCTGAATAGGATTTTAATGGTTTAAGCTCAGGTAAATCTTTATTTCTATTTTCTTCTAGTTTTAACATTGTATAAAGTCGTATATCCTCCATCTCAATTCTATCAATGATATCATCAATTGTATATGGTACAAGATGAACATTCTTTAACCACCAGTTATAATCATCAGCGCCAAGTCCTGCCGGCTCATCAAATAGAGGCTCGTTATTAATTAACCAATTAAGATAGTTTTGTACAGAAATTATTGCATTGTCTGCTTCTAGTATTAATCCAGGATGATAATTTTTGATATTATTTTGAAGATCATTGAGTAATTCTACATCTTCTCTAGTAAAATGAATTGCCAGTTTAGCTAAATCTTTCGCAGGGTTAACTAGATTGTTAATCGCCTGATTATAAATCTGAGGAACCTTTTTTAGTTTCTCAATAAAATTAGTTAGAGCATCTCCTTCTAGTGGGAATGATTGAGGATCAGGAAGAATACCTTCAATTTCAAATGGATCTGTCATTCCTGGACGAATACTATAAAAACATGGATCCCGAGACCAAGGTCTTAAAATACGATGATAAAAGTCTAGTCCATTCATTTCAGCAAGGACTAAGTGATAATCGACCTGATCTTTGATTGGCCAACCAATCGTGTCAATTGATGCTAGTTCTTTATAAAATAATTTCAATTTTTTATACTGATTATTCATTGATTTACGAGAATAATCAGGTACATATCCAATTATTGGTGGTTTTTGTATGGACCTAAATTCTTTAAATAGTGAAATCAAGCTTGAGTATTCTTTCGTAGTTTTATATTTTTTGGTTTTACCACATGACATATAAAAACCTAATGCAAGAAATAGCAAAACTATATTTAATAAGGAAATAATTCTATTCTTAATAATCATTTTAATATCTCAGCTAAGTCAAGATTGTAGTTTGCATTAATAATAAGAGGAGTGCCTAAATTTTCTATATGCACCATTACTTCTTTTTGATATTCGTTAAGAATGTCTTCTTCACCGCAAATATTTATTAACCAAATCTGATGTACATATTCATTTACACCAGTCATAAAATCATATCCATCGTCTTCTAAAGCATTTTGTTCAGATATATCATATGTATTGTTGTCAATATCTTGTTGCATCAATCCACCTAGAATAGAATTAGGCTCATAACTAAAATCAGGTAAAATTCGATTTTGAGCTTCAGTGATTGTGTGGAAGCATTCTTCCCAAAGAGCATTATATGTTTCTGGTCTCCATAAAGAAGTTGTCAATTCCGTAATTCCTAAATTACAATCTGGATAACTAAAATCTGGCATATAAGGCCAAATATTAGATTTCATTGTCATTACATAATTGCCAAAAAGTTCTTCAATCTTCAATTCCTCTATATCTGTTATATCTGTATGATCAATTAAAAACATTAAATTAGATGATAAAGATTCCACTAAGTTTTGGTTATCTATTTCACCATCCTCATTTTGATCTAATAGGCTTTCAAAAATACGCACTGACATTTGGAATATATCTATGGATGTTGCATTTGGATCATCAGTCTCTTTTGGAGCACGATTTCCAGCAGCTATATAAAAACTATCAATTTTAGCAACATGTGCAAACTTACTTATCAGATAGGATTCAAGCGTGTTTGTTTTATTATCAGACTTATCTGAACAAGACAACATTATAAAAAAAATAACAAATATTCTTACTTTTATCTTCAAAGTATAAGTTTTAATTCCTCTGATATATCAGTAATATACTAACGATATTTTCTAAGTCAAATTAACATTAGATTTAATTAGATATAAAGGAACATATACTATGATTAATATCTCAAATAATTACATGCTCCCTTTAGCTGTGATATTGCTTACCCTGCTATCCTGTGATACAAAAGAGCATCATGATACATATGATCTTGGAATCGACCCAAATAGAGCATTTAATGAAAATGAATTGGAAGAAATTAATAATAGAATAAGAGAAGAGAAATTTGATATGCTTCTACCAAATATTATGAGAAAAAATAATATTGATATGTGGATACATATAATGAGAGAAGCACTACCAGACCTAAACATACAAGAAGATGACCTATTTGGGGCTGAAGATCTTGGAAGCACATCTGGTATTTTTATTTTTACTGAACGCGGTAATAATCGGATTGAGCGCGCGGTTATTGGCCGTCGATGGGGAGCAACACAGCGACAATACGACAAGGATAAAAGCCATTTGATTAATGAACTAGGTATATATGATATAATACACGATCCTATATTTGTAACTGAGCCTCTAGCTTCGGTAGAGACTGAATATGACTTTCGTTTTGAAGGGTTAAAAGAATTTGTAAGTGAAAGAGATCCAAAACGTATCGCTGTAAATTATAGAGATAAACTAGGGCCATGGGAGACAACAAGAGTTATAAGAGATGGTATTTCACATACTGATTTTCGCTTATTATCTAAAGAAATTGGTAAAAAATATTCTTCTAGATTAGTTTCATCAGAATATTTAATTATGGATTATTGTATATCACCGGTTCCTACAGAGGTGGAACTCTTAAAAAATATGAGGAATGAAGAACTTAGATTAGTAGAAAAAGCATTTTCAAAGATTATACCAGGAAAAACATTGATTGATAATCTAGGTAATACCGGTGACTATGAAGTGGATATAACTGCACTAAGGAGAATGTATACTGGTGAATCACAAAGAGGTAGAAGTTCCGGATGGAAAAATGCAATAGTGCAAGGAGGAGATATTATTGCCGCACCTAGTCAAGGTAAATTTGCCTATGTACTTAAAAAAAATGAGAAAGAAGCTCCGCCTGAAATACAAAAACTCTGGAAAGAATATTTAAAAATTGAAGGAATACTTGCTGAAACAATTAAAGCAGGTCTCACAGCAAGAGAAATAATAAAAAATTATACAAAAAGATTGGCTGAAGTTGATGTAGTGGTTGTAGATCCTCAGTTACATATGGTCCAACCAAAAAATGATTTCCCTGCTTATGCAAAGGGATTTGATCCTAGCAAAACGCTTCTTTCAATTGATTGTCATGGAAAAGGAAAAGGTTCTAGAGAATGGAAACATGATATATATCTGGGGCCTAGAATTGGGTCGTATGGTCCAGAGTGGACGTATGATGTGATTCTTTCACCAAACCATCATTTTGTAATGGAATATTTTTTCTATATGCCTTCAGAGACGAAAAATAAAAATGAAGACCAATATCTTTTATTTTGGAATCATGAGCAAGCAATTGCTACAACAGAAGGTGTAGAATATTTATCTCCAGCACAAAAAGAAATCTATCTTATTAAATAATCAAAAATGAAAAGAGATCTTTTTAAAAATTATTAATATTTTTAAAACAAGGTTATCTCTTGGGCTCAATATCTGATATATCTAAATGGCCCAATAATATTTCATTGATGTATTTTATGTGAATTTCAGCTGAAGGAATAAGTTCTATATTTGGTATATCATTCTGTTTAACAAGGAGTTCTATCTCAGTACACCCAGAAATACATGATTTTATATTGTCTTTCATTAATTTTTCAATAATCTGAATTATAGATTTCTTTGATCCATCTTTGAAAATATTATAAGACAACTCATTGCAAATAATATCATAGATTTTAATTCTATCTTTTTCAGAATCTGGAACAGTTGTATTTATACTATGTAATTTTAATCTTTTGATAAGATAGTTTTGTTCCATAGTTGGTTTAGTGCCAATTAAACCAACATCATAATATGATTTTTTTTTCAATTCACTAGCTATACAATCTGCAATATGAATTATATTTAATTCAGGATATTTCTCTTTCACGCTTTGATAAGCAATATGGCCAGTATTTGAGGCAATAGCGAGGTAATTGCATCCTGCATTCACTAGTTTACTAATCCCTGCCATTAGGTGATCTGAGACTTTATTAAAATCGCCTTCTTCAAGTAGCTTTACATATTTATCACAATCTACTGATGAAAATAACATACTTGGGTTTGGATTAATTGAATAAACCGGTTCACTGCTGTTCATATAATGTTCATTAATACCTTTGTAATAATCTATACCAGTGACATATGATATACCTGTTAGAATACCTAAATTTATATTTTTCTTCATATCAACAAAATTCTACCCAGTTACCTTTTTCCATGTCTTTATATTTTTCATATATATATAGCGCAGTTGCAATATCTTCTACTGCCAGACCTAAAGATTTAAATAGTGTTATATCATCTTTAGATTCTCTACCATTTTTGTTATTAAGTAAAACATCTCCTAATGTCCCAATAATATTGTCATCATTTATATAACCTTCTTCTTTTGCCATTAAAAAATCTCCAGATTCATTAAGTGTTGATTCTAATTTATCAACATATAATTTTGACAAACTCATTGCTCTACCATCAAGCTCTCTTGCGTTCTTAACACTTGACCCTATTGCATTAACATGCATACCCTTACTTAAGTGACTACTTAAAATTATTGGTTCGCTGGATGATGTAGTCGTGCAAAGAACATCAGTATTTTCTAGAGCATGATTGATTGATCGAGAATGAATAAAATTCAGTTTGTATATTTTTTTCTGCTTATTAATAAAACTTATGATATTTTTCTGATTTCTACTCCAGACTCTTACCTCTTTAAGATCAAGAATCGCATTCATTGCCTCTAAATGAGATGCCGCCTGAATTCCAGTACCTATAATTGACACAACCTTGCTGTTTTTATTTGCCAAAGTCTTTGTTGCTACTGCGCTGACTGCTGCAGTACGAATTGACGTGATTTGACTCGCATCCATTATTGCAAGAGGGGTACCATTATTTGAATCAAATATGGTGACTGTTCCCTGATGGGATTCTAATCCAATTTCTGCATTTTTAGGAAAAACACTGACAGTTTTTATCCCCATAATATTTTTTTGAATATTATATCCTGGCATCATACTAAGTAAACCATTATCACTTTTTGGAATTAGCATAGCAGTTCTTAAAGGATTGTCAGTTATGCCTACTTCAAGCTCCCTAAAAAGGTTTTCCATTAAACCTATGCATTCTTGCATGGTAATTAAACTTTTTATCTCACCTTTATTGATTATTAGTATCTTCAAGGAAATGTCTTTTAATTAAAACATATTATTATTTTAAGATTATATACTAATTAGTTTATAGTAGGCGCAACTAATCCTCTTTTAAATCCGGCTTGATTCTCTGCATCCTTGAGGTAACCTTCACGATATTTCTTTTTCCCATAATAATCCCAATAGTTCGAAGGCGCACTTGGATAATCAAGATCTACTATAAACCCATCTTTGATTACCATTAATGTCTTCCTAATGTTTGATATGTTTTCCAAGGGATTATCTTTTAAAACCAGTAAGTCCGCTAGTTTATTTTCCTCAACTGTACCTAATTTATCTAATACACCACACATTTCAGCAGGGTTTCGTGTTGCTGCTATAAGCGCATCTATCTCACTAACGCCTGATAAAACAAATTGTTCAATCTCAAGGATACCAATCTCACCTATAGGTGTAGAGTCTGATCCAATAACTACCTTGACTCCTGCATCAACAGCTTTTTTTAAAGCATTTCTCTGATGTCGGGCATGCTCCTCTGAGCGTTCATCTGCATATGCAACCATTACCCTCCCATGTACTACTTGTTCATCTTGCGAAAATCCTAGAGCAGCTAATCTACTTTCACGTTCTTTTATATATTGTTCACTAAGATTACAAATAATAGTTGGGCTATAATAAGTTCCTTTCTTGGCCATCAGTTTAATAGTCTTTTCGGTTAATCCATATCCATGTTCTATACAATCAACACCAGCTAGAACTGACCGATAGGTGGCTGGCTCTCTTGAGTGGCTAGTTATTTTCCTTCCTAGGCTATGAGTTGTCTCAATAGCGGAATTAAGCTCATCAGGTAACATTTCAACATCTACTATTTTTATCCAATCAACACCATTCTGAATTCTTTCTCTAATAGCCTTTCTAATTTCAGATACACCATCAGCTCCATATTCAACATCTCCACGATGACCCCCAGTTACTGTTACTGCTTCACCACTTGCAAAAATTCGTGGTCCCATGAAATAATTTTGAGCAAAAATATCTCTCCATGCTACATCAATATAATCTCTCTCTCCAACTGACCGAATACTTGTAAAGCCATGTCGAATACCATCCATTGCATTCAAGCCTGCTCGTATAGTCGCAGAAGCAACTGACTCATTATCTTGAACCCGGTTTGGATCTGGAAGAAGAGCCGTAAGATGCATATGAACATTCCATAATCCAGGCATTACATAACCACCATTAAGGTCTATGATGTTATAATTATCAGTCTGTCCCTTATACTCCCCTTTTTGAATCTTTGAAATTTTATTACCATCAATAATAATAGACATATTCTTTTTTAGCTTTTTATCAGCGCAGCTTATGATGTTACAATTAGTTAAAACAATGTTATTTCTTCCATTAATATCAGAAAACAGAGAAAAATAAACTACAAGCAAATATATATTATGAGAAGAATATGACATTTTAGAACCGCTCCTTTTTCTACAAATCAACAGATTAAAAAAATTTTAATGCATGTATTGCCCACCATTAGCATAAAAATTTGATCCTGTTGTGAATTTAGAATTAATTATACTTTCTACCATATGAACTATATCCTCGAATTCTCCTAGTCTACCCATTGGTAGAGTAGCTAATTCTTTTTCTAATCCTTTATCTGTTTCTAAATCATACCTATCTAATACCTCACGAGTCCGTACAGAACCAGGTACAAGACAGTTAACTCTTATTCTTGGAGCTAGCTCTAATGCCATACATTTTGTTAAGGCAAATATTGCGCCCTTTGCACTACAGAAATTTGCTCCATTTTTTCTACCAATCTGTCCACAAGCAGCACCAATATTTAAAATCAATCCTTCGTTATCCGTATTGTGTAAAACATATTCTTGACCACAAATAAAATGTCCTTTTAGATGGGCTGCAATAACTCCGTCCCACATCTCATCTGTAATTTCAGTAAATGGTGCATCTCTATTTATTCCAGCAAAATTCAATAAAATATCTACTCTGCCGAATTTTTTAATTGTTTGGTCAAACATTGATCTAACCTGATTGCGATCAGAGACATTGGCCTGAAAGGTCATTACCCTATCTTTATTATCTAATTCTGGATTATTATTTATCAATTCTTGAATATCTTGTTCTACAAAATAGTTAATGACTAATCTGAAATCTTTACTTACAAAGTATTTAGCCAGTTCAGAACCGAGACCTGTTGCCCCACCAGTAATAACAATAACTTTATTTTCATTCATCGGAAAACCTCCAGGTTTATTTAAATCATTAATTAATATCAATTTTATATTTTTCTAAAGCATCCTCATCAATATCAACACCAAATCCTGGACCCTGAGGAACATTTAAGAATCCACCATCAGCCCTTATTGGTTTCGTTAATATTGAACCATCGACTTGCGTTAGTTCAGTAAATTCACTAGCAATAGGATGAATTCGCATAGATGCTGCTAAATGAATTTTTGCAACTGCTGATACTCCAGGTTCAAGTTCTGTGCCAGCTATACAGGGCATACCAATCGCTTCTGCAACAGTCTCTACTTTTTTCCCGAGATGTAGCCCACATGTTTTGGCAATTTTTAAATTAAGAAGATCACATGCCTCATAATCATATAGTTTAATAGCATCTTGAGGAGTCCATATACTCTCATCAGCCATCAAAGGAATATCAATATTTTTTCTTATATGCGCCATACCCTTATAATCCCAACTCGGTACCGGTTGCTCTAGTAATTGTAGCTTACAATCCTCTACTTCTCGCATAATCTTAATGGTGCTCATTGTGTCCCACGCTGCGTTAGGATCTAATCGGAGTGGAACATCTGGACCAACAGACTCACGTACAGAGTGTATCCTATCAATGTCTAGTTCTCGTTCGCTTGATCCTTTTATTTTAATTACACCGATGCCCATTTCTAAAACCCTACGTGCATTTTTACCCATTTCAATAGGATTATCTATTCCAATTTCACTAGCTACTGGAATGCGATCACGAAATTTCCCCCCAAGCAGCTGATATACAGGAATGTTTAGTGCCTTTCCTACCAGATCATGGAGAGCGAGATCTATGCCTTCTTTTACACACGTTATCCTAGCTAATTCTTGATCTAACATTAACATTATCTTATTAATATTAAAGGGATCTTGGCCAATAATCTTTGGCGCTACATATTTAATAATCATAGCGTGAATAGATTCAAATGATTCTCCATAAAACTCCGGCTCCCAGGCACATGCCTCACCTAAACCAACAATACCATCATCAGTATGAATTTTAATTAATACAGCATTTGAGTGAGAAAAAGATGTATAAGCATCTGCAAAACCTTTTACAGGTATACCATAGGGTATCGACTCTAATTTTACTATTTTCATGATGGACCGACTCCATGTATTACAGTTTTCATCCAATCTGCTGTGTTGTGAAAATTGGCAACTACACTTCCAGGAGGTACAAGAGCATCACACTCAGATCTAGTATCCTCACTTAATTTCATTTCTAATACAGGTAATAAAGGTTCAAGTTGTTCTACAGTTCTAGGACCAATTAAGGGAGCAGTTATCCCTTTTTGATCTTTACACCAGAGAATAGCTAATTGGGCAGGAGTGAGGTTAAGATTCTTAGCTATTTTAGTAAATTTTCTTCCAACTTCGATGCCTTTTTCAGTTACCCTATCTGCATAGAATCCTCCCCTCAATGCTGCTCTTGATCCCTCTGGAAATTTATCAGGGTCATCATATCTTCCTGCAAGAACACCCATAGCCATTGGTGCCCATGTTATAATACCAACACCATACTTTTCACATACTGGAATTAATTCATTTTCAATTCTTCTATCAAGTAAGTTATATGGAGGTTGTTCTGAGACAAAGCGAACATATCCTTTATTTTCACTAATTAATATTGATTCCATAACCGCCCACGCGGGATGCGTAGAGCATCCAATATATCGAACTTTACCTTGGGAGACTAAATCATCAAGAGCCCTAAGTGTTTCATCCATTGGGATACTAGGAGACTGACGATGAAGTTGGTAAAGGTCAATATAGTCAGTCTGAAGTCTCTTCAAAGAGTTTTCACATGCTCTAATAATATTTAGTCTAGTATGCCCATGCTGATTTGGACCTAATGAAGGATCATACTCTTCTAAAGTGAATCCTGGCCTACGCTGACCATGGTCGACTTTAGTAGCAATTAAAACATTTTGCCGTTGTCCATTGTCTTTAAGAATTTTACCAATAATACGCTCACCTTCACCATCTGCATAAACATCTCCTGTATCTATGAGATTTATACCTGCGCTCATTGCTTTCTTTAATATTTTTTCGCATTCTTCTGCAGGAGTTGGGTCCATAAAATTATCTGTACCTAGTGCAAGACTTGATACCTGTATACCCGTTCTACCTAGTGTCCTATACTCCATAATTTTCTCCTAAATATAATTTTATTTTTTTCATTTAATTCTTAGTTAATTAAATAAAACCAAATAATTGTGGTAACAATAAGGTAACCTGAGGGAAAGCTGTAATTATTACTAACGAAACAAATAATAATATAAGAAAAGGTATCAGAGGCTTAACTACCTTACCAATCTGAACTTCACTAATACCACAAGCTACAAATAGACATATTCCAACAGGCGGTGTAATCATACCAAGACCAACATTTGCTGCTATCAAAATTCCAAAATGAATTGGATCTATACCCAAAGATACTGCCACAGGTAAAAATATAGGCATTAACACAATAATCGCAGGTAATGCATCCATGACCATGCCCAGTAAGAGAAATACAATATGAACTAAAATAATAAATACAATCCAATTATCAGCATATGTAATGATGATTTGGGCAAGAGCATGAGGTATCCTTTCAAAAGTTAGGATAAAAGAAAAAACTGATGCAGTAGCTAACACTAAAAGGACAACGCCTGATAAAGAGGCCGTATTAAGTAAAACTTTTGGGATATCTTCTATTGTAAGTTCCTTATAAATAAAAAATGACACCACAAAACCATAAACTACTGCAACTGATGCAGCTTCAGTCGGCGTAAAAATACCTCCATAAATACCACCAAGAATAATTAGAATCATTAGTATTGGTAAAACACCCTCTCTTAGTATATTAAGTTTTTGTGATGATGTGGTTTTATCGGCTAATGGCAAATTCATTTTTCGAGAATAATAATATGCAATCAACATAATCGCTATCCCATTTACAAAGGCTGGTAAAATACCAGCTGCAAAAAGTCCTCCAATTGAGATATTAGCGATCACACCAATAATAATTAAATCTATAGCTGGAGGTACTAAAGTAGAATCCCCTCCTGCTGCTGCAAGTACTGCTGTAGCAAATTCAGGAGGATATTTTAATTTTTTCATTGCAGGAATTGCTACCGATCCAATTGCTGCTGTATTTGCACTGGGTGAACCAGATATCCCGGACATAAGCATTGCTGATGAAATGACAACAAGCGCTAGACCACCACGAATTTGACCAACAAATAAAAGAGCCATTGCAATTATTCGTTTTGCTAAACCTCCCATGGACATTAATTGACCAGCTAAAACAAAAAGTGGGATAGCAAGTAATGGAAATGAATCTAAACCATAAAGGAATTTTTGAGGCATCATAATCAAAATATCAGGAGATACATACAACATTCCTATTAAAGCAGATAATCCAAGCGCAATACCAACAGGTACTGATATTAACATGGACAAAAACAAGACAATTGTAACGAGTAATCCCATAATTAATTATTCTCTTCTATAATAGGATTTGAAAAATCTTTTATCACATAATAAATCATTAATAAACCACCGACTATTGAAGAAGAATACGGTATAGACATAGATAGTCCTGTACTTGGACCAATCTGGTCAATTACACTTATGTTATACTCAACTGCTTCCCAAACAAATACTGTTAAAAAGGTTAGTATAAAAACATTAACTATTACTAATAATATTCTTTTTTGATCATCTCTTAATCTATCAATTACAAATGTTAATCTGAAATGTGAACGCATCTTAAATGCGTAAGCGATTGATAGAGATGATAGCCATAAGAAAACAAATCTTGCTAATTCTTCTGTCCATGCTAAAGATAATTGAAAAACATATCTAAACAGTACTTGTGTGAATGTAATTAAAACAATTGCAGCTAATAATGCACATAAAACAATCTCAATTGGTTCCAATCTTTCTTTTATGGATTCAGACATAATTATTAATTACGGGTTGATAGCAATATTTTATTAATCATTTCCATCCCACCAACATTTTTTGCATTTTTTGTATATACAATCTCTGCTTTTTCTTTAAATAAGTCTTTTTCAACATCATTAAATATTAATCCTTTATTTTTTAATTCTATTAATGCCTCTCTAGTTTTCTTCTCCATAGCAGACCTTTGTGCTAATGTTGCTTCTCTTCCAGCTCGAATTAATGCGTCTTGAGCACCAGTAGGTAGCTTTTCAAATTCCTTTTTACTAAAAATCAAGGCTACTGATAAATATAGATGCTCTGTAAGCGACACATATTTTGTTACTTCATAGAATTTTTCAACTAAGAGATCAATATGATCACATTCTGCTCCATCTAAAACTCCTTGTTGTATTGCAGAATATAGTTCGCCAAAAGACATATTTGTTGCCTGAGCACCAAAAGCATTAAAAGTATCTAAAACAATTGAACTACCTATAACCCGAATTTTCATACCAGTAAGGTCATCTGGAGTATAAACAGCCTTTTCAGAATTCCATGTATTTCTGATTCCTGAGAACCACCAACCTAAAACTATACAGTCTAATTTATCCTCAATTTTTTTGCTTATCTCTTTACCTATTGGCCCATCAACAATATCATAAAAATGCCCAAGACTATCAAAGATAAATGGCATATTAAATAAATCTACTTCTGGGACAAAACTGCTTAATGCTCCACTGCTCGCAGGAGTAGAGCCAATAACTCCAAGTTTTACCATCTCAATTGCCTCTTCTTCACTTGCAATTTGGCTAGCAGGGAATATCTCTAATTTGACAGAACCAGATGTTTCTTCTTCAAGGATTGAAGATAATTTTTCAAAACCTACTTGATGTGGATGCTCATGACTACCGTTATGAGAAACTTTTATCAAAATTTTACCTTTTTCAGTTGATGAGCAACCAACGAATAAGAATAAAATTATAAGTACTCGTAACCTTGTTAATTTAAATAACCTAAACAACACTAATAAGCTCCTTTGATTAAATCTTTTTCATCAGGTACATAATCTATCATATCAAACTTTGGTTTAGATATATCCTGAGTTCTAATTGAAATAAATATAAATAATAGACCAATAATTATTGGTGTTAAAATAGTATCTAGGCCACTATAGTTTTCAGGTATGGTATAGTATAATACAATACGCAATAGCGCACCCGCGATAATAGAAATAAAAGCTGCTCTCGAGTTCGCTTTTTTCCAATATATGCCTAAAAGAAGCGGAACAAAACACCCTGCTAATACCATATCAAAAGCTAAAATTAGCAGAATTCCAGGTTTAGGATGATAATAAGCAACGAGGGCTGCAAAAAACATAGTTGGTAAAGCAATTAATCTAGCCAGCCCTAAAAGCTTTTTATTATTATCTATACCCTTTAAATACCTTTGGAGAAGATTACGAGTCAAAACATTTGAGAGATCAAGCACCACACCCGCAGCCGTAGACATACTTGCACCAATTATTCCTAGAATAAGGAATATACCGACCATTTCAGGTACATTGTTTAATGCAATATCAACTAACAGATCCGATTTTACAATCTTTCCTAACTTAAAACTATATAGACCAATAAGCACAGCAGGTATACCAATTGCTAAAGTTAAAAACGAGCCAATATAGCAACCTCTTTGTGCTGCTTTTGGTGATTTTGAAGAAATAACACGCTGAATAAAGTCAATTGCAACTATATCCCCAAGGGCCATAGATATAATTGCGGCCCAATTATTCAATGCCCCGCTCTCAATTTTAAATAAACCATCCATGTTTTTATAAGATTCCGGTACAGAGGCCATTGAATCATGCCATCCATATTTAGTTGTTAACCAAAAAAATGAAAGTAGTACCCCAAAAATAAAAATAAATACTTGAAAAACACTTGTATTGATCGAGGCAACAAATCCTCCAGAAATAGCATATAACAATATTAATAATGATATTATTGTTAAAGATAAGATGTATTGGATATTAAAAATCAAGCTAAGTAATAAACCCAATCCAGCTAAGTTCCCGGCAATCAATATAATATTACTCAGGAGCATACTCAAAGATGCTGCTGTTTCAGTTTTTTTATTATAGCGCCTACCATAAAAATCAGGTAATGTCATTAGATTCATTTTATGAATAGGACGAGCAAAAAATATACCTGTAATTAGTAGACATATAGACAAACCTATAGGTATACTAGCACCAGACCAAAAACCCATCTCGTATCCCATTGATGCACTACCCATAGATCCATTTGCATCAAATGCTTGCGCACAAAGAGTAATACCAATAATCCAGGCTGGCATAGTAGCTCCAGCTTTATAATAGTTTACAGCACTTCCTTTGATTTTTAAATAGGACAAGAATCCGATTACTAAGGTAATAGATATAAAGATAATTACAGATAATTGAATTGCATTCATAAAAAATTCTATTTTTTGCGTGGAAGGATTTCATCCCGCATAGATGTATGATAAACAAATGTTGCTATAATAGCTGCATTATGACTTAAGCTATTTCGATCAACTAGGTCAATGATATCTAGGTCTGTATGTATTTGATGAGAAAAATAATGCATTGGGTCCTGTATCCATTCAAATGCTGGAATGTTCAATGCATCAAATGGTACATGGTCAGTACAACATGCATTTTCCACAGATATTGTTCTTGCTCCAACATCATTAAAAGGTAACAGGTATTCATTAAATATTGGCCTTAATTGTGGATTACCTTGTAAAAAAATTCCTCTAATATTATGTCCATTATTATCATGGTTAAAATATGCAGAAATTTTTGAATGTTCTTTTTTGATTTTACCTCTTATCGGATCACCCAGGTATTTATATAAATACGCCAGAGAGCCATTCCAACCCTGCTCTTCTCCACCCCACAAAGCAATTCGAATAGTCCTGCGAGGCTGAAAATTTAATTTTTTAAAAATTCGCATAACTTCCATTAACGTTATACTACCTTGACCATTATCAGCAGCACCTGTTCCACTATGATAAGAATCAAAATGTCCACCTATTAAAACAAATTCATCTTTTAATTTTGGATCTACTCCTGGTATTTCACCAAAAAGATTAACATGATTTTTACTATTCTCTTTAAAGTCAATATTTAACTCTAACTTCAGTTTTGGTTTTATATTGTCTTTAATCATTTTTATTAATAAACGATGATGATTTTTAGTTATTACAAAGTGGGGTATTGGCTTGATATCCCCTTTTTGATGATAGGGCAATTGTTTTGCATAAATGATTCCTGGTTGGGATGAACTACCTGTAATAATGGCAGCAACTTTTTCATTAATTAAAAATCTTTGAATTTTATCAGAGATCTCTTTATCTCTAATTTTTCTTTCTACGGTTTCTGCATATGGTTCTAGGCCAGAATTATCTAAACCTTCGGGATTATTTGGAATATCGTGGTTTGCTGCCATTTTTAGTATTTCATCAGAAAATGGACCTGTCCTTACATCATCTCGACTTCCAGTATTTGGATTTAAAATTATCCTATCTTTTAACTTACCTTTATATTTGAGAAGCTCATCAAAGTTCTGATGATCTATTATAAGAGGCGTTCCAGTTACTTCACCTTTCGTTCCGCTAACCCAAGCATAGGGTAAGGCATTTAGTCTCATATACCTTGGCTTTATCATTTCAACTGAATGATAGTTTAATTCCCACTTCCTAAAGTTTTTGGCATAAGGTTCAAAATGTACATTTTTCAATCCCCATGATCGTAGTTTATTCTTTGCCCAAATCGCTGCTTCCATATATGATTCAGACCCAGATAACCTAGGGCCAAATGAATTGGTAACATCATCAAGCATGTCGTAGGCTTGGGAATTCTCATAGCTTTCTTGTTTAATAGCTTCTACTAATTGGTGATCTATTTTATTTTGACCATTAATATTCATAGTAACTAGAAAGAATAAAAATAAACGATATTTAAGAATATAAAACATTAAAGATTCTTCTTATGTTTAAAAAATTAAAATTAATCCATTGTTATTAAAAAAACACCACCACCAGATGAAAACCCGTATTTACCTCCTGCCTCAATCGAGTCTAGGTATTTTATTTCTAAAATATCCATCGCAGGAATAGTATGTAACCTGTTTTTATATCCAGCTCTTGCACCATTGATATACACTAGTGCATCCATGCCATCAGTAAAACCTA
>CAZPIF010000003.1:0-23310 GCA_964586565.1 uncultured bacterium | reverse complement strand
AATAACCTTAGCCGATACAGATAAGATCATAGTTGATGATGCTGGTGATACTAAGCATGTTAATGTTTCACAGATCAAAACATATGTTGCTTCAACAGCGCCATCAGGGGCGGCTGTTACTCAAAGTAGTAATAAAACCACAACCGTTAATATTGATAAATATACTGGTAAGATTACCACTCACGATCAAGATATTACTGCTAATACCGAGGTAAATTTTACTTTAACTAATAGTGCTATAGGGGCGGATGATGTGGTTGTCGTAGGCCATCGCTCTGGTGGCAATCTTGGTGATTATCTTATACAAGCTCATACAATGGGATCAGGCTCTTGTGAAATTAGCATTAGAAATCTGACCAACGGCACGCTTGGTCAAGCACTTGTAATCAATTTTGTAGTAATTAAGGGTTCTGACTCTTAAGGGATTTCATGAAGAAAATTATAAAAGTTCTTTTGGTGCTTATGCTGCATCTTGTTTTTGGACAAGATTATAAAATAGTATTCTCACACATTCCAATTGGTCAAGGTACTACAACAAGTGATTCAACTCAAATAGTAAATAGTATTGGGGGGGTAATTTCAAAAGATGTGAGCTCTGATTCTTTTTATGTAGGTTCTGGATTTTTAAAAACAACGCAGAGTGTACTAGCTGAGCCACCTGTAATATCAGATTTCCAATTTTCTAATTTGATTGAAAAAAATGGTGAGTTAGTAACAGTCTCAGCTACTATCTTTGATCTTAATGGCATCAATAAATCAGAATTATACATACAAGTAGGCGGCACGAATAACAGTAATATTGTAATACCAATGATTAATGCAAGAGACCATACTTATGAGGCTTTACTACCAGACTCTTTAATCAATCTTCAATCATTTAGAGCTCGAATAATTACTACTGATAATATGAATAGTTCTACAACATCAGATTATTATACTACGTCAATTCGATTTAATAATAACGAATTAACCATGGAGAGTCCATATAGTAGCTACCCCGGTGGTATAGAAAAAAATCATTGGAAGTTAATCTCTTGGCCCGCTAAGCCAGATAATATCGTTTTAGCAGCGTCTAGTCTAGATGATGGACATGTCTTTTACTCATGGAATCCTGTGAAAAACTCATTTTCTATTTCTAACAGAATTCAATTAGGGGAGTCTTATTGGTTTAGACACGCTTACGATAATCCAGTTGTAATTCAAGAAGATTCCAGCTCGTCTATACCATTAGAGGATTTTGTAATTGATTTAGATTCAGGCTGGAATCTAATTGGCAGTCCTTTTTCATTTCCCGTACAATTTGAAAAAGATAGTGTAGTTGGAGAGCCTATTACATATGGTTTACCAGAGGGGAAAAGGGGATGGAGCGATGGTCAATCTGAGTTACAACCTTGGAATGGTTATGCGGTTTATTCATCTCAGGATGCTTCTATGACTCTAACTCCGTTTCCCGAAAACAATAATTCATCATCTAGGATTGCTAAACCAGATGAGTGGTATGTGAAGATTAAAATTGAAGATGGTATTTATATAAATTACTCAGCAGAAATTGGTCGAAGAAAAAATGCCCAAGACTCATATGACGTTTTTGATACCCCAGTATATCCAGAATTAGATTCAGGTTTAATTGTGCTTACAGATATTAATGGGACTAAGGATTATAATTTTATTAGAGATATTAGAAATAGCGATGATATTAATGGAATATGGAATCTTAGAATAGAAGGGGAAGTAAAACAAAAAACAATAATGTTTTCAACTGAATTAAAAGGATCAGCTCCTGAAGAATTAAATGTTGCACTTATTGATATAAAGAAAAGACGAGTATACTCGAGTCTATTTAATGAAAAAATCACACTATCTCCCAATTCAAATATATCTTATGAGTTAAAATTTATTGCGGGTGAATTAGGTTATGTAAATCTAAAGACAAAAGAGATTTTAGATAATATTCCTTCTGATTTTGTTCTATCACAAAATTATCCGAACCCATTTAATCCTATAACAAAAATGGACTATGAGTTACCTGAGCGGTCTATGGTATCTATTTCAATATATAATGTATTGGGACAAGAAATAATAAACCTTGTTAATGAGGTTAAAGATTATGGTCATCATACAATTAAATGGGATGGTAAAGATAATACTGGTAAAGAAATGGCCTCTGGTGTCTATTTTACAAGGATGGTTTCAAGCAGATTTAGTCAAACAAAAAAGATGTTGTTGATTAAATAATGTTAATTAATTATTAATATTAATAGTTAATCCACTTGCATTTGTTTTAAGAAGTAATAGATCTGAACTAAATTGATCACTATTGCCATAATTATTTGTACTACCAGTAATTACAAAACCTCCATCTTTAGTCTGCAATACTCCTAAGCCATGATCATTTTCTCTGTCACCCCAGGTAACATCCCAAATAATATTGCCAGTTTCATTAAACTGTAATAGATAAGCATTGAAAGAACTATAGCCATAATTAAATAATGAGCAAATCATTATATAGTTTCCATTACTGATTTTTTGTAATGAATTACTTGAAATACCATAACTACCACCAATTGTTTTTGTCCAAATTTGGTCACCATTTTGACTAACTTTTAAAAGACCAACAGAGGTGTTACCCGCACCAAATGATTCAATAATATACCTAACTAAATATCCACCTTCAGGGCTTTTAATTAGAGATTGTCCCCTATCATTACTCCCACTTCCATAGGTTTTGCTCCATTCTTCATTACCATTAATATCAGTTTTGATTAGGTAAATATCCTCACCACCATTACCATATGATTCGGTGCTACCAAGAATTACAAAACCTCCATTATCATCAATTAATAGATCTGTCCCGTTATCTGATTCGGTGCCACCAAATGATTTTGTCCAAAGTGTATCTCCTTGTGAATTAGTTTTTACTAACCAAACATTATTATTCCCATTATTAGATATAGTTTTACCTCCAACAAGTATAAAGCCACCGTCTTGAGTTTCTAAGGCTTGCCCGCCCTGTTCATTATTTATAGTTCCTAAACAATTGTTCCACTCCATTAAACCAGATTGATTAGTTTTAATTAACCAAATGTCATTGCCACCAGAACCATATGATTGCGTTTCACCTGAAATAATATATCCACCATCTGAGGTGCTTTGAATATGGTTAGCTTTATCTAGTTGACTTCCACCAATAGATTGCTGCCATTGTTTTTCTCCGAGTCTATTAGTTTTGGTCAATAATATATCATCATTAATACTTCCGAGAATAATAAAACTGCTATCTTGTAATTGGATTATAGAATGGCCTACTTCACTAGAATTTTCTTCACCGATTGTTCTTGAAAACATTAAGAAATTGCTAAAATTCCATATTATTGTTTCGCTATCAAATTTGTTCCCATATATATCATATAGACGGATGAATATTTCATGTTCACCGTTGGTATAATTAATAGTATTCAAATGTAGTTCGAATGGTGCATTATAATCTGAAATCCCTGTAGAGTCATTATCTATCCAGATTTCTATTTTCATGACTAGATTATTATTATTCGATTCACATAAAATAGTTATTGAATCTTGAACTATTGATTCTGGCTCGGGAGAAATAATGGTAATAGCAGTATCAGTTGTTTTATCATTATTAGCATCATCCCCACAGCTTGATAGTGTTATTATTATAAATGCAAAAAAACAAATTAATGACTTCATAGTAATAAAATTTACAAAATATTAAACAACAAAAATAAAATACAGAAAATTCTTAACTAGGGATGGATTGCTACTCATACTCTTCAATTGGAGGACAAGTACAGACTAGGTTTCTATCCCCAAAGGCATTATCAACTCTCCCTACCGGTGGCCAGTATTTATTTTGTTTTTGCCAGTTAAGGGGAAAGCAACTTTTTTCTCTTGAATAGGAATGATTCCAGTTATCATTAAGTGTGTACTCTGCAGTATGAGGAGCATTTATTAAAGGATTATCTTCAGGGTCTAACTTTTTTGAAATAACGTCTTCTATTTCTTTTCGTATTGCAATCATTGCTTCACAAAATCTGTCAAGCTCAGATTTAGATTCGCTTTCTGTTGGTTCAATCATCATTGTTCCTGGAACAGGCCAGGACATTGTAGGAGCATGAAAACCATAATCCATTAATCTTTTAGCAATATCTTCTTCATTTATGTTAGAAATTTTCTTTATAGGTCTAATATCAATAATAAATTCATGTGCATAGAAACCATTTTCACCACTGTAGAGTATTGGATAATAATCTTCAAGCTTTTTTGCTAAATAATTGGCATTCAATATAGCAACCTGAGTTGCTATTTTAAGTCCTTCAGACCCCATCATGGATATATATGCCCATGAAATTGGGAGAATGTTACTGCTACCGAACGGTGCTGCAGATACGGCAGATATTTTTTTATTATTTTTGCTGACTTGCTGTACGTGTCTTGGCAGAAAAGGCGTTAAATGATCTTTGCATACTATAGGTCCCATCCCTGGCCCACCACCACCATGAGGAATGCAGAAGGTTTTATGTAAATTTATATGCATTACATCAGCACCAAGTTCACCTGGTTTACACAACCCAACAAGTGCATTTAAGTTTGCACCATCCATGTAAACCTGCCCTCCAGAATCATGAACCATTTTACATAAATTTTTAATTGAACTTTCAAAAACACCATGTGTAGAGGGATAGGTAATCATTACTGCTGACAAATTATTTTTATTGATATTTATCTTATTTTCTAGATCTTCCGCATCAATGTTGCCATGTTTATCACAATCCACAACAATTACTTTCATCCCGGCCATCACAGCTGATGCAGGGTTTGTACCATGAGCAGAAGATGGGATTAGACAGATATTTCTATGATTATTATTGTTAGAGTAATGGTAAGCTCGAATAACCATTAGGCCAGTATATTCTCCCTGAGAACCAGAATTGGGTTGCATTGAAATAGAATCAAACCCTGTGACTTCTACAAGCCATCTATTTAGTTCATTGATCAAAACTTTATATCCCCCCACCTGCTCATTAGGTGCAAATGGATGCATATTAGAGAACTCTGGCCAAGTTACAGATACCATTTCTGTTGTTCCATTTAATTTCATTGTGCAAGAGCCTAGGGGAATCATACTGGTATTTAAACTTAGATCTTTTTTTTCTAATCTATGAATATAGCGTAACATTTCTGTTTCAGATTGATAATTATTAAAAACTGAACTTTGTAGATAAACAGATTTTCTTATCAAATTATTTGGTATGGATTTTGAGGACTTTTTCGTTAGCTGGCCATTAAAAACGGAAAGGATTTTTGTAATATGTTCCATTTTAGTTGTTTCGTCTATTGCAATCCCTACAATGTTATCAGGATACTCACGAAAATTAAATTTCAAGTCTTTGGCTTTTTCCTGCCAGCCAGTTGCTTTGAAGCAAATTGTATCAAAAAACGAATCATGAAATATTCTGTATCCTGAGTTTTTAAGGGAAGAAGAGAGAATATTTGTTAGATGATTAACTCGCTCAGCTATTTTTTTTAATCCCTTGGGGCCATGATACACAGCATACATTCCTGACATTACTGCCAATAGAACCTGTGCTGTGCAGATGTTAGATGTTGCTTTTTCTCGTCTTATGTGTTGCTCTCTTGTTTGAAGAGCCATTCTTAGGGCTGGATTATTATGACAGTCTTGTGAAATACCTATCAGTCGCCCTGGGATTTTTCTTTTGAATTGTTCTGTTGTAGAAAAGAATGCTGCATGAGGGCCTCCATAGCCCATTGAGACACCAAATCTTTGAGCACTTCCAATTGCAACATCAGCACCCATCTCACCAGGTGTTTTTAATACTGCTAGTGCTAGTAGGTCTGTTGCCATACATACGTATGAATCAACATTATGAGTTGCTTCAATAATGTTTGAATAATCATTTATAAATCCATTAGTATCAGGGTATTGCAGGAGAACACCAAAAACATTGTTATTTATATCAGAAATATGAATATTTTTTATGCTTAGTTTTATATTTAGTGGATTTGCTCTAGTTTTTAGTACGTCAATTGTTTGTGGGTGACAGTGCTCTGAAACAAGAAATACGTTTTTTGAATCATTTTGAGTATTATTAAAAAACATAGACATCGCCTCAGCTGCTGCTGTAGCTTCATCAAGGAGTGATGCATTTGAAATTGGTAAACCTGTTAGATCTGATACCATTGTTTGATAATTCAATAAAGCTTCAAGCCTGCCTTGACTTATTTCTGCTTGGTAAGGAGTATACTGGGTATACCATCCAGGATTCTCCATTATATTTCTTTGTATTACACCAGGTGTGAAAGAGCCATAATATCCCATACCAATAAACGATCTATAAATACTATTTTTATCTGCAATTTCTTTTAGTTTTTTAATAGTATCTGCTTCATTAGTTGCTTCGGGAATTTTGGTCAAAGAATTTGAATGAATTTCTTCAGGTAAGATCTTATCTGTCATATCATCTAGCGATGAAAAACCCAAATAGGAAAGCATTTCTTGTATTTCTTCCTTTTTTGGTCCAATGTGGCGATATAAAAAATCTGACGGCATAATAAAATTCTTAAAGAAGAGGTTTTTATAAATATTTTATATTAAAAAGTACAAACAATTACCAATATAATTTTAGCTATTATTTATTCATTAGTTTTAAAATAATAACTAGATAAATTCGGTGACTATAAATGAATAGATTAATACAAATATATGCCAGAAGAAAATTAGTTCTGGTATCCAAAATGAAATTTGTAAATCTAACAAATTTTAAACCAAATAATGAATGCACCTTATAAGGTGCATTTTTTTTATCTAGAAGGTAACTATGTCTATGGAACAACTAATTAAACTTCAAGGAATTGATACAAAATTAAGAGATTTAAATGATCTTCTTGGAGATCTGCCATCTAAAGTTGAAGGTTTAAATGAGCAAGAAGAGCTAACCAAAAATACCTTACATGAAAAGAAAGATAGATTAAAAGAGGTAGGAGTTGAGGAACATAAAAGAGAAGTTGACATAAATCAGGTTGATGGGAAAATAGATAAACTAAAAGACCAACTTTTTCTTGTTACCAATAATAAACAATATGATGCAATCATGATAGAGATTGACCACTTTAAAGAAAAGAAATCTAATTTTGAAAATGAAGCCATAGCTTTTTTAGAAGAAAAAGAGACCTTAAAACAAGCAATAGAATCAATGGAATCTGAACTAGAAGACTTATCAAATGATCTTAGTAAAAGAAGAAAAAAGCTTGAATCTGCAATTTCTGATTCTGCAGAAGAGAAAAATTCATTGGAGAAACAGAGAAAAGAAAATATAGCTAATATTGATTCAAATATAATATCAATCTATAATAAGGTGATGGATGCTCGTGGTGGTTTGGCAGTTGTTAATGTCGAAGGCTCTGGATGTGGTGGATGTGGAGCACATATTCCTCCCCAAAAAGTTACTGAGGTTCGTGCAAAGTCTGGCATACATAGATGCGATATATGCGGGCGATTTTTATTTAATCAATAAATAATCGTAAGTTTGACCGTGTAAAATTATTGAGCCAGTTAGATGGTTGCTCTTGGCTTGTCGGTATATTCAACCCAAGAGAGGAAAGTCCGGGCACCGTAGAACAGGATGCTCCCTAACAGGGTGAAACTGAAATACCAGTATATGGAAAGTGCAGCAGAAAGTAAACCGCCTTCGGGTAAGGGTGAAACAGTGGTGTAAGAGACTACTATTTTCTAAAGAGATTTAGAAAATTTGCAAACCCCATCCGGTGCAAGATCGAATAGGCTCTGAGATGTAGTTCGCGTTGATTGAAGAGTGGGTAGGTTGCTTGATATTTTTGGTAACATAAATACTAGATAAATGACCATCCATTGGATAATTAAATTTATCCAAAGACAAAACTCGGCTTATAGACTGGCTCAATTATGAAATACAAAAATAAAACAAGTACAATACGATTTTTCAAAAAAATAAAAACATCATTTTGTAACTTAAATTAAATACTATGGGATAGTAGTGAATAAATTATTTTTTAAAGATGAACACTTAATGATAAAAGATATGGTCCGTGATTTTGCAAAATCACGAATCATACCTGTAGCACGCGAACTTGATAACAGTCAAAAATTTCCTAGTGAAATCGTAAAGCAAATGGGTGAATTGGGGTTAATGGGTATTCTTGTCCCTGAAAAGTATGGTGGAGCAGGTCTAGATATGGTGGCATTTTCAACTGCAATAATAGAGCTAGGTCGAGCCGATGCGAGTGTTGCTATTACAATGGCGGCGCATAATTCCCTAGGTACTTTACCTCTATTAACTTTTGGTTCAAAAAAACAAAAGGATAAATATCTACCAGGCCTTGCATCTGGTAAAACTCTAGGAGCTTTTGGACTGACTGAACCTTATGCTGGGAGTGATGCTGGTGCAACAAAAACGAAAGCCGTTAAAGTTGGCAATGAGTTCATAGTTAATGGAAGTAAAATTTTTATTACCAATGCTGGCGTTGCCGGGGTTTTATCTTTCACTGCTCAGGTTATTGAGGAGAATAATGATCAAGGAATTGCTTCATTTATTATTCCTATTGATACTCTAGGTTTAGAAATTGGAAAAAAAGAAAAAAAGATGGGTTGGCGAGCAAGCGATACTAGACAATTATATTTTAAAGATATGGTTATACCTAGTTCATCAATGTTAGGCTCTCCTAAAGAAGGTTTTTCAACTTTTTTGAAAACACTTAGTTCGGGTCGAATATCAATTGGAGCATTATCTGTTGGGACTGCCCTGGGAGCTTATGAGATGGCTCTAAAATATTCATCCCAAAGAAAAGCATTCAATAAAAAAATCAATGAATTTCAATCTGTAAGTTTTAAACTAGCAGACATGGCAACGAAAATAGAAGCAGCAAAGCTATTGGTATATAATGCTGCTTGGTTGAAAGATCAAGGTATGTCAATAAGTAAGGAAGCATCGATGGCTAAACTTTTTGCTAGCGAAGCAGCAATGGAAATAACCAGTGAAGCAATACAAATTCATGGCGGCTATGGCTACGTGAAAGATTATGAAGTTGAACGGTTTTTCCGCGATGCTAAAATTCTTGAAATAGGAGAAGGTACAAGTGAAATCCAAAGGATGATTATAGCAAGAGAAATAATAAAGGATATTAAAGTTTAATGACACCTAAAAATATATTCAATCGGTTTAAGCATTACTTTTTTTTAGATCAATATTGGCCTCAATATCTAATAATTTCTAGTTTGATTATACTTGTTTCAATTTTGTTTCCTCAAGGTCAATCATTGCAATATGCATATCAATTAAATGATGTTACACGTAATCCAATTATAGCACCATTTACATTTCCTATTCTTAAATCTAATGAACGATTAAATAAAGATTTAGAAGAACAAAGGCGTTCTATACCATCAGTTTTTAATAGAAATTATGAAATTGTAAATAATCAATCATTGGCTATAGACGATTTCTTTTCTAAGGTGAAATTGATTCGTCAGGCTAATTGGAGATTGGAAGAATCAAGAAGGTTGGTATATGAAAGGCGATATCATAAGCAATATAAAAAAGCAAGATCCGAGTTTATTTCTGACAGCACAAATCTGGCACTTCTTGTTAAAGAATTTCATCAATCATATCCATTTACTCTTGAGAAAATTAATTGGAAATTATATTTATATACCAAAAAAGATAATCAAGAAATAAAAAAAATGCACCGCTATAGTGACTTGGTTATTCAGACATGTAGGAATCGATGGGCTGAAGGTATCTATGATATCCCAATAAAAAAAATTGTCAGTACAAGTGTTACAGTTAATCAAGGAACAGTTCCAGATTTAGCAAAACCTGAAAGTTTTAATGATTTAGAGTCTGCATGGATTAAATCAAAAAAAGAGCTCATATCATCTTTCAAAGCAGAAGAACCATTTCTAGATCTTGGTTATGATTTAGTTGTCGAGTTTATGAAGCCAAATATTATTTTTGATAAAGAGCTAACAAATATTAGACAAAAAGAAAGCTTAGATAAGGTACCCAGGAGCCAAGGAGTTGTTCTAGAAAATGAGTTAATTGTTGATGCCAATATGCGAATAACTGAAGAAGTTTTATTAAAATTAAACTCGCTATCTTCAGCAGTAGAAGATCAAGGATATAAATCTGGAATATTAAGCGGTTTTCAAAGTTTAGTAGGAAGGGTCATCCTTTTATCTATTATTATTTCTTTATTTTTTATCTTTTTAGTAGTATACAGAAAGCATTTATTTAATGATTGGAAAATGGTATCTCTTATATGTCTTATATTTTTCATTCAGATTGTTTTAACCCACATAATTGTTATTCGAATGGAATGGTCTGAGTACCTTATTCCAATTACAATGGGGGCTATGACTCTAACTATTTTGTTTGATGCTCGAATGGGTTTTATAGCAACAACATCACTTGCAATCTTAATGGGAATAATGATGGGGCAAAATATTGATCTTGTCATAGTATCTCTTTTTACTTCTACAATCGCTATATATAATATTAGAAAACTTCGTAAGCGTAGTCAGCTTTTTATTACAATGTTTGCATTAATGGCAGCGAGCATTCTAGTTATCGTTGGTATAGGTATGTTTAAAGAAAATAGTGCTGTGATTATGGCAAGAGATATTCAGTTTCTTATGTTGAATAGTATTCTTGCACCAATATTAACATATGGATTAATCGGTTTTTTCGAGATGGTGTTTGAGGTTACTACAGATCTTACGTTAATAGAGCTTCTTGATTTTGATCATCCCCTTTTGAAAGAGGCTCAGCGTGAAACAAATGGAACATTTAACCATAGTATTGTAGTTGGGAACCTGGCTGAGGCATGTGCAAAAGCAATTGGCGCACATTCTTTACTATGCAGAGTTGGTGCTTATTATCATGATATTGGGAAAATGGCAAAATCAGAATATTTTATTGAGAACCAATTTGGTCACAAAAATAAACATGATACCATAACACATACGATGAGCGCAAGAATAATCAAATCTCATGTTAATGAAGGATTAAAGTTAGCCGAAGAATATGGATTGCCTAAAATTGTTTCTGATTTCATACCAATGCATCACGGAACAACTCGTGTAGAATATTTTTATCGTCTTGCGCTTAAACATGCCCAAGAAAAAGATTCCAAAATAGAAGAATCAGCATTTAGGTATCCGGGCCCTAAGCCAAACACAAAAGAGACGGGAATACTGATGATATGTGAGGCAGTTGAGGCTGCTGTTCGATCTATAAAAGAGCCAGATATTTTCAAGATAGAAACGATGATCGATAAAATTATCAAGGAAAGAATTGAAGATGGGCAGCTCAATGAATGTCCTCTTACTCTGGATGAATTAAATAAAATTAAGGGAAGTGTGGATGGCACCAGCGGAATGTTACCAGTACTTAGAGGCATTTATCATATTAGAGTTGAATATCCAGATGCGCCCTTAAAGACATCTTCAAGATGATTAAAATAAATTGTAGCATTGATTCATCATTAAATGAAATAAATACTGGTGCAGTTCGGAATATTGCAAAACACGTTATTAAATCTCAAAAGATAAAAGATGCTGATTTAACATTTGTTTTTACTTCTGATGAATTATTATCTGAGTTGAAAATGGAATTTTTTCATAAGGATCATCTTACAGATGTGATTGCATTTAGATTAAATGATTACAAAGACAAATTAGTTGATGGAGAAGTATATATTAGTCTTCCAAGAGCTAAGGAAAACTCCTTAGAGTTTGATCAGCCCTACGAAAAAGAATTATCAAGATTGATAATTCATGGATGTTTACATGTACTTGGATATGATGATCAAACCGCCAATGAAAAAAAGCTTATGACTTCATTAGAAGATGAATATTTAAAAAAAATTAGTTGGAATAAAATAATAGAAATATAAATGGATAAAGAAAAAGCAGCAAAAAACTTCATTAAATTTCTTGGGATTATTGAGAAATTAAGAGGACCAGATGGCTGTCCTTGGGATAAAGAGCAAACTCATGAATCATTACTACCATATTTTTTAGAAGAAACATATGAAGTAATAGAAAGTATCGAAGAAAAAGAATGGGGAACGTTGAAAGAAGAACTAGGTGATATTATGCTTCATGTTGCCCTCCAATCTCAAATGGCATTTGAAAAAAAGCGATTCGATATAGTTGATACATTAGATAGTGTAAATGAAAAATTGGTTAAAAGACATCCTCATGTTTTTAGTAAAAGAGACAATGTTGCTTCATCTGATGCTAAAAAAAACTGGGAGTTTATGAAACATAAAGAAAAAAAACGGAAATCAAGACTAGATGGAGTACCATCTAATTTACCGGCATTAAACAGAGCATCTAGGTTACAGCAAAAAGCTTCGTATGTAGGTTTTGATTGGAAGAATATTGATGGTGTTTGGGAAAAGTTAGATGAAGAATTGAATGAATTAAAAAGTGCAATTAAGAATAATGATGAACAAAATATTGGTGAGGAAATAGGCGATGTACTATTTACAATAGTTAATCTTGCTCGACATTTGAAGGTACAATCGGAAGATGAATTAAGAAAAGCGAATAAAAAATTTGTTGAAAGATTTAAAAAGGTTGAAAGCTTTGTAAAAATCGAAGGCCTGGATTTTGAAAATTTATCTACCCAAAAATTAGATGAAATCTGGGGAAAAATAAAAAAAGACTAAAATGATAAAAAGATTATTAGATAATATTTTTATCTAATTTGGAAACAAAACGGTTTTTAAGATTACTTGGTATTATAGGGCAATAATCCTTTTTTTGGGCAGTCCATTTGCTTCTGTATTTTGAAATTAATTTATAAATTCTATTAATAAATTCGATTGGAATATTATTGAGAAGTTTACCAATCACCCTCCATCCTGAACCAAGAATTAATAATATTTTGATAATGGCTTTCCCTTCATAATACATTGTACCATTATATGATAATAAAAAACTATCCGGATATTTCAATTTATTATTTTTTGTTAGAAATTGAATTGGTGAAAAGTAAAATAATTTTTTTGTATCAATTAGCAGTAAAAATTTAATTACGCTATGGCATAGAGCACATTTAGAATCATAATAAATGAGATTGTTTATTTTCATCTTTCGAAGATAAATAAATTAAATGGCCTAAGTCAAATAACTTACCTTATAATTTGCCCGAAAATTGTCGCCGCAATTTTTCTTTTTGGTCCATTATTTCTAAATTCACAAAGATATATTCCTTGCCACTGTCCCAAGTTTAGATGACCATTTTTAATTGGTACAGAAATATGAGTACTTAATAATGATGCTTTGATATGTGCAGGCATATCATCTGGACCTTCGTAGTTATGCTGAAAATAGGGCTGCTCCTCTGGTACAAGTAAATCAATAAATTTTTCAAAGTCGTTTCTTACAGATGAATCTGTGTTTTCGTTGATTGTTAAAGAAGCAGAGGTGTGTTGTATAAAAAAATGACAAATCCCAACGTCAATCTTATCTAATTCTGATATTTCTGATAATATTTCATTCGTAATAATATGGAATCCTTTGGTCTTTGCTGATAGTATAATTTCTTTTTGTATCCACATCCTATGTTTTTCTTTCCTTTTTGCGTGCAGCTGGGAATAATATATTATTTAGTATTAATCTATATCCAGGAGAATTTCTATGCAGTGAAAGGTCTGTAGGAGGGTCACCAACAAAATGTTGATAATCTTCTGGGTCGTGACCACCATAAAATGTAAAAGTGCCCTTGCCGTAGTTACCATGTAAATATTTTACTTGATCTGTTGATGGGTCTTCACCCATGATAATTATATGATTTTTTATAAAATTTTTATTAAATCCAGTAGTTTGCCCCATAAAACCTTTAACAATTGTCACATGGTTTTGAGTAAGCATTGTAGGTACAGGGTCATATTTTGCAGAAAATTCAAATAATGAAAAATAGTCCGCTTCTGCTCCTCGGGTTATAGGATTATTACTTGGTGGTTGATCAATATTTGAAAATTCATATACAAGAGGATCAGGAATTACTTTAAAATTTGTAAAGGCAAAACTTTCTTCATAGTCTAGATTTGAATTGATATTTGGATCAATTGGAGTCCCATCAAAAACATTATGAGCGCCATCATAATCTCCCATTGTGAGGGCTATATCATATGAATCAGTTGCTGAACACATTGCAAAAAGAAAACCACCATTACCGACATAATTTTTTATAATTCTTACGATTCCTTTCTTTTGCTCATGCACAGATGAATAGCCAAGTTTTTTTGCAGTATCTTCGAATTGTTTCTTTTGATTCTTATACCATTGCGCTCTATGATGACTTCGATAGAATTTACCATATTGACCTGTAAAATCTTCGTGGTGGAGATGAAGCCAATCATACTTATCTAATTTCCCTAAACTTACTTCTTCATCCCAAAGAGTTTCATAGTCTACTTCTGCATAGGTTAAAGCCATTGTGACGGCATCATCCCATGGTTGTTTATTCGGAGGAGTATATATAGCTATATTGGGTTTTTTTTCTAATAGTACTATATCCATGTTTTCTTGCTCAATTGATGAATAAATCTTCAATAGTTCACTGCTATTCACATTCTCAAAAGATACTCCTCTAATGCGACATTCAGATTCAATAATTTGATTTGCATCTAATAAAAAGGATCCACCTCTATAATTCAATAACCATTCAATATTTGTATTTTTTGTTAAACCTAAAAATGCAATACCATATGCTTTTAAGTGATCATTTTGTTTCTGATCCATTGGAATAATAATTTTTTGTGCTACTAAAGATGTAATAATAAATATCACAAATAAAAAATTTCTCATGAATTTTTCACTTTTTGAATTTTTCTAATATGATAACGGATTGGTTCAGCAAAAATTGATGAAGGATATTCATCTAATATACGCATGTAAAGACCCACAGCTTTTTCAATATTTAACAGATCCATTTCATGTATTTGTCCTGCCAAAATGATTCCCTTATCAGCTAATTTAGTATTTTCCAAAGGCTCGATAAATTTTAAGGCGTTATCAAAATCTTTTAATCGGTAATATAAAATTGCCAGTCTTAGGTTAATTAATGGCACTATTTTTGTGTTGTTAAATTCATTTTTTATGAAATTAAGTTCTTGTATTGCATCACCAATTTTTTTTTGTCTGAGGTAGTACTCTGACTTTTGGTAATAAATAAAAATATTTTTATCATTTTCAGAAAAATATTCATTAATAATATTTTTTAGCTCAATTATATCATTAAATGCGGGATCAATGGGGTTTATATTTGATATCAACGATTCAATTAATTGTAAGGTTGAATCAGGGCTGTGCATAAGAAAAGATATAAACACATTTTTCAGTTCTAATTGTTTACTTGGATTGATTTTTATTTGTCTTTTTATAAAACCTTCTGCTTCTTCTAATTGCCCTCTTGCGATTAAAACATCTACAATTCTAAGAATAATTTTTGTTTTTAATGCTTCGCTAGGTTGATTTTTGAGTGATTTATTGAATAGTGTATAAGCCTGATCAAAATCTTGTAATATCCTATATTGTAGCTCTCCTAGTTTAAAATATGCTTCGGCCTTGAGGGCAGATTTATTCATTGAAACAAGCATAGAATCATACAAGGAAATACTTTTAGATAGATGATCGTTTGAGATTGTTGAATAGACTTGAAATGGATCTTCAAAAAAAATATTTTTTTCAAAAAAATATGGTATTATATTTTTTTTATTTGAAGGGATTATCTGATCTTCAAATGTTTGAGCTAAACCAAGTAATATTCTACCTTTGAAATAAGGATTTAAATTAAAACTCATAATGTAATTATAGGAGTCTATTGCAAGTTGGAATTGACCTTCTTCTCTGAAATCATTAGCAAATTTCAGCCATTCCTGAGGATCGCCTTTTTTATTACTATACCAATCTTTCTTTGCCTTAAGTGCTTTTTGGTATTTTTGTTGTTTAAAATAGAATTCACTTAAAACATTTAGTGTTTTGTCAGGATGTTTATCTGAGGCATTTAATAGCTTATTTTCTATTATTGACAGTGATTCTTCATCATCGCTCATTATCAAGATTCTTCTTTCTATAATACCAATTTGTCTAGAATTATGAATTAAGTTAAGTAGAAACTGATCCATAGCTTTATCATAAACTTTGATTGCTTGGTAATAAACTCCACTTTCATATGATAAAAAAGATAAGCCAAACCTTTTTCGTCCTTCTAATAGTAGTAGATCAAGTTTTTTATCTAATCCGTATTTTCCATATATTGATACCATAGTACGATAAAATGAGCGATCATTAATGAATTTTTTTTGAGCATTATTCCAGGTTTTATGTGCTTCACTTATTTGCTCATTAAGGAAATAAAATTCCCCTAATTCTGCATAAACTTTTTGATTATTTGGATTATTATTCATTCTTTTATTTAAAAATTTTATTCCATCATTATAAAGTTGATGGTTGAGGAAAATTGCTTTTAATTTTTGAATAGTTGTTCTATGATTGGGGTTTTTTTCTAAGATATTCATATATATAGATATAGATCCATTAATATCCCCATTTTTTTCTAAATATTTTGCAGTTTTTAAGGACGAACTTATAGATAAATTTTCTAATTCAGCCACGGCTGTAGATAAAATCATAATAATTAGAAGTAAGGTCTTAGTCATTTTTATATAATGTATCAGGTTGAATTTCTATTAATGCGTTAAAATATCGTTTTATCATATTTTGATATTCTTTTGAGTAACCTGCATTCAAGGCTTTATTCAAAGCTTTTAAAGCTAGGTTTTCTCGCTGTCCTAAATCTGTAGGTAAACCTGAGGGGCCTCGGAATATTAGAGTGCTATTTGCAGTATATGATTTCCGTTCGTCTTTTTCACCGCGTTGAGTCATTGAGGTTTGACTATCAAGCATTCTAGATAGAATGCGCTGTTGTCTTTTTTGAGTTTTACGATCATACTTGTTTTTCTGTAGGTCTTTTATTACTTCTTCCATTTCTTGAACTATGCCATTTAAATCACCCATCCCTTTTTGGCCCGAATGACGTGTTTCTTTTATTAATTGATCAAGCGATTTTCTAACATTTTTTTGATTATCAAGCATTTGTTGCATCATCTGTTGTTGTGCAGCAGCAGCCATTTGTCCAAGAGCGATTTGCATTCCTTGTTGATTAATCCCTTGTTGTTTTCCTGCCATTTGTTGCATCATTTGAAGAAATTGTTCAAATCCACTTGCAGAGCCAGATTCTTGTATATTTTTCATACTGTTAAATAGACCAATTGAGGCTTCATTTAACCCTTCCATAGCGATTGCTTGATTATTTTTTGCTTGATTTAGATTGCGATTTGTCAATTTTGATTTTGCGTTTTCCATCCCAGAATTTGCTTTCCCAATCCCTCTTCCAATATCTGGGGTAATGGCAAATGTTTCATTTGAAAGTTTAAGCATCTCTTTAGTAACACTTTGCAATTGGTCTTGTATTAATTGTTGCTCCCTCGCATAGTCTCGCAATCTAGGTGAGTTTCGGGATACTTGACTCACAGAATTAATAAGTTCTTCTTCTTGAGATGAAAGATAAAGCATGTCCTGTAAAATATTTTGAAATTTTTCAATCATTTCTTGAATTTCTTTTTGGTTAAAGTTATCCTGAATATTCATCATCTGTTGCATCATAGTCTCAATGTTATTAAGTGATGTTTCACTAGAGATTCTTGCGTTAGAAAGGTTCATGTTCATCAGATTTTCTTTAGTTTCCTCAAGAGCTCCATTTGTTTCTTTTGTTAGATCGGAATTAATTAAGTCTAATAGTTGTTCAGATATATTTTCGCTAAAAGGTTCTAATATTTCTGCTGCGTTTTCAGATAGTGATAAAATATTATTTAATTCTTCTATATTTCTTATTTCTTCTTGGGCAATATTTATCAGGTTATCTTTGTCTGACGATGCATTTGATATTTCTTTGTTTATAGCATCTTGTTGTTTAAACAATTGTTGCATTCTTTTAGATATTTCATCAAGTTTTTGTTCTGCTTGAAATCTTTTGAATATTTCTAAATATCTATCAAGGTCCTCCTCAATTTTATTCATGTTCTGTGCAAGGTCATTTAATGCTTTCTGGATAGAATCTAAATCCATATTCCCTAGAGATTCTTCCAGGTTTTCAATATTGTTTAGCATCTCATCGGGAAGTATTTCGTTAACGAGTTCAGAGAGCTCTTTAAATTTTTTAATTAGATCAGGAGAAAAAAGTTTATGTTTATCTGCTTGTTTTGTAATGGAGTCCATTGCCTTTGCAATGTTGTCTAAATTTTTTATTTCGTCTTTTGTTTTTTTAAGAGCATTTTTTATTGATTGTTCCTTATCCCAATCTAATTCTTTTGTTTTAAGCATTTTCAATTCCATCTCTTCAAATTGTTTTTTTATTTCTTCTATTTCTTCGAGATCACTTAGAATATCACTTGTTATATTGCTTTGGTGTTCTTCAATGTTTTCATAAAGATCTGCAAGTGATGGCACTTTAATAATATAGTTATTGGATATTGTTTTTTTAGGACCTGAAATATTATCATTATCACTTAGTTCAAAATGAAAATAAATTTCATCATCTGGCATCAGTTGCATGTCTGTTAAATTCCAATTCAATTCTATTTTTTGGTTAAGCGAGTCCTTAACCAGATCGTTTATGATAAACATAGATACATAAGGATCAGTTTGTAAATATATCGGTCGACGAACTTCGTATGCTAATTGTAAATTAGAAAAACCATAGTCATCATGTACTTCCAGTTCAATATGGACAATTTGGTCATTACCAAGTTCAGTTATTGGATCTGGTTTCAAAACAGATATTGAAGGTTTAAAGTCAGGAAGTATATTTACCGTGTATGGAATTGGGTCTCTGTTTGTTATACCTCTTTTGTCTACTAAGTTTACAGTGAACTCACCGTCATTCATTAATTTGAATTGTCCTGTAGCATTATTGTAATTAACAGCTAGGTTTATGATTGAATCATTAATATTGAGATATGAGCTTTTTAGTAAGCGGTTTGATGAAATATCAACTTTTGCTATGGTCCCTTTTAGCCCTTCAATAAGGGCAATATTACCTTCTTGAGTGGATACATTTAATTTGCTATAACTAGGTGGAATGGTTGTAATCAAAAAATTATCAAATTGTGGTCTATCAGTGACAAAAATAGTATCAGGGTGACTAGTGACCAAACCCCAAGCTTCCCAGAAATATTTTGATTTGACTATTGCTTGGTATTCGTAATCTTGAAAAAGTTCAGGTAGTTTGAATTGAAAAACGCCATCTTCTATAGGAGTTGCATAAAATTCTAATTTAAGTGAATCCCTTTTTTTTGTTGAGACTTGAGAAGGAATGAGTTGAAGGTTTAATGTGTCAGGTACAATAGGATAGGCTTGAATAAAGACTTCTGTTGTTTCACCGCCAATGATATGAATATCTCCCGACATAGATAAAAGATTAAAAGGTTTCGGTGCCAGAAAGGTTTTTTTTATACTTATTAATCGGGTAAATGCATTGGAGGTTGATTCATAATTGAAAAAAAAGATGATACTTGTGGCAATCCAAATTGATAATAAAACTATTTTAAGTTTGAGTTTGGTTGTCTCTTTTTCTAATAATGAAATATCAAATAATTTTAATTTTTTGTAAATATCATCAATATATGATCTTGAAAGTTGCTCAGATTCACTTTTTTCATTGCTAGTTTCTAGCTGTAAAGCATTCAATACTAAATCGTTTTTTTTATAAGAAATCTTTTTTCCTAATTTCAATGCTAGGCTTTCTATTTTATATTTTTTTATTTTATTTCCTTTAGCATTATTTGAGTAGACAATCCAAAAAGTTATCATTCCTATGAGGTTAATAATGATAATTAAGAAGAAAGATTGTTTATAATAAGGAGGAAAATAGAAAATTATTTCAAGTTGCAAAGCACATATTATTAGAAAGCTATTTAGAATAATCAGGTAAAGAAAATAATTATAAAGAGATTCTTTTAATAAATAATCTCGTGTTTTCTGGAGGTATTTTTTTATCATTTTTATTGTGTTAATGAATAAAAAATTATGTTAACACCCATTTTTAAAGCAGATTCACGAATTATCAAGGGATCTTGATGCACACTCTGATCTTCCCATCCATCACCAAGATCGGATTCATATGTGTATAGTACGATCATTTTTTTATTTTCGAATAATGCTAATGCCTGAGGTGGTTTATTATCATGTTCGTGTATCTTTGGTAGCCCATTAGGAAAGCTATAAAAACTATTAAAGATAGGATGATCATTTGGTAATTCGACAAACTCTTTATTAGGAAAAACACGTTTCATTTCTCTTCTAAACGAAATATCCATTCCATAATTATCGTCTGCATGTAAAAATCCATTATTCATTAAAATTGTTCGAAGAGAAATTATTTCTTCATCGGTAAATCTAATATTTCCATGCCCTGTCATATAGATAAATGGGAATTGATTTGCGTTTTCATCGGTTAGTTTAATTCTCACCTCAGTTGGGATTACTGAAATTGCAGTATTCGATTCAAGATATCTTAACAAGTTTGGTAGGCTACTTGGATTACTATACCAATCACCACCTCCACCATAATGCAATCTGGCTATTGAGAAAGTTTGTGCATTTAAAATGCATAATAGGGTAATTATTTTATAAATTATTTTTATCATTAATTTACAATGTAATAAATATAAATTTAGTTCTAAGAAATAAGTCAGGAAAGTTAGTCAGTTTTAATTAGTCTCTTATTGTAAAAAATAATATGATATCAAAAGTTTATTAATCTATGTACTTATTAAATAGGAAAAACTGTATAGTTATTTTTCTTTTTGTCTCAATTTTATATGCACAAATTGAAGATAAAAAGCCAAAGACTTATTTATTTGGGTTAATCAAATTTGATACTGAATCAGAATATGAAGATGGATATTGGATTAATAAATGGTTTTATGCTAGGGAATTTGCATCGCCAATAAATATTATACCTTTAGAATTTAGATATGGTATTGGAGTAAATGGGAAATCAACTGGTAGCGCATCAAATCTAAATAATGAATCTTTTAAAGATGATCCTAAAAAAATATCATATGAATCTGATGTAACACCTATCAGTCAAGGTATAAAAAATATTTGGGGTCCATCTATAGAAATAGATATAGGGTTGATTAATATTCCACATTATATGGTTGGTACAAGTTGGTTGAATGTGATGACTGGAATATCTTATCGAACGAGCACGCTTTATTTACCTGCAGAGGTTCCATTTGATGAATGGGGGACAACGAATATTAGTTGGGGTGATACATCTTATTTCTCACCAAAATTAAATGAATATCTTGCGACCACTCACTTTCAATACCAACCCTTTAACAATTGGTATCTTAATTTTCGTTATTCATATGGACTTGCTTCGGCACGTTTTTATTCAGTAGATAAAGAGTCTTGGGAAAAAAGTCCTACTGGAACGGGTACTGCAGCTGCGGGAGCAGCAGGTATAAGATTTATTATTGATCCAGGCAAGAGTAATAGATTCACTGTTGGATTGGATTTTAGGTATTCGTATACAAAGATCCACACTATAGATGATCCATTTGAACTGACTCCTATAACACGGTTTGATTTATCAAATTATGGAATTTATTTTACACTGTCAGCATTTTACGGTGGTGAAAAGACTAGTGGGGATAAAGCAAAAGAGATTTATTTTAGGAAGGATTATATAGAAGCATTAAGTATTTTCAAAAATTTTATGATAGAATACCCTTCACATGCTAATCGTCATCGTGCTCAAAAATATATTGAAGATTGTGAATATAAAATTCCCTATCAATTAATGGAGCAAGGTCTAATACTTGAGCGAAAAGGAAAAACTCAAAAAGCACTGACTACATATAGGTATGCACTAACAAAAGTAAAAAATGACTCAATTGTTTTTGATTTGCTTACAGGGCGTATTGACCAAATTGCGCTTCTTTGGATGATTGAAGCAGAAAAATTATTAAAAGAGGAAAAGTATATAAGAGCTTATAATTTAGTAAAGCTTGTTTCAGAATTCTCAGATCAAGGTAAAAAAGAGATAAAAAGATTTAAATCTTGGGTTGTGCTTGGAGAAGGGAAAAAATATCAGGATCTAGGGTTTATTGGCAAGGCAATGGGAAAATATTCTGAAGCATTAGAAATGAATGCTGATCTTATTTACGAAATTAAATCACTGCAATATAAGGCGGGAATTCAGATGGCTAAATTAGCCACCGAAGCTGATGAGTTTGAAGAAATCCAATTAGCTATATATTCTCTCGAATATGCCAGAGAGCTTTCTGGTGGAATTGGAAAGAGGAATGAGGAATTATTAATTGATCTTAAAGATAAACTTCAGTCTTTTGATGATTATAAATCTAGAAAAATTATTGATTACAAAATGAATTTGGGTAGAATTGAGAAGGCTTCGTCTAATGCAAAGAAATTAACCATTGGGCAGACTCTACCTGAGGTTGAATCACTTTTAGGATACCCACATGATAAAATTATTTCTAAAAATGGTGAAGATCCTGAAGAACAGTTATGGATATATTTTTTGAAGGGTGGTTCTCTATATCTATCATTCTACAAGTATCAATTGTTTAAAATTGAAAAATTATAATTTCTAATATTCTGTTCTATTTAAACAAATAAATACCAAGTATTTTCGTAACTGTGAAATTAATTATTAAAATAACTTTTATAATATTTTTTGTTAATATCCTTATTTCTCAATCAGATGAACGTGATTATGAGGAAGAATTACGATATCAAAATGAAGCAATTAACTCGCTTAAAACAGAGATTAAACAACTCAGATCAAAAATAAAAAGTGCAGAGTCGCGTGAGCGGTCTGCATCTAGTCGTATATTATCTTTAGATGAAGAAATCTCCCTTACAGCGAAACTTATACGTTCTTTAAAAAATGAAGAAGAAAAAACAAGAAAAAAGATAATTCAGTTAAAAACAGATATTCTCAAGAATGAAAATGAATTGGATGCATTGCGCTCTAGGTATAAAAAACGAGTTGTAAATTCTTATCTTAAGGGTCAGTTAACTGACCTAGAGAGAGTCTTTTCTTCAACCACTTGGCGGCAAGCAATGTACCGAACTAAATATCTAAAAATTATATCAGATATTGAAAAAAAGATTGTAAGTCAAATTGAAAA
>CAZPIF010000002.1:0-29647 GCA_964586565.1 uncultured bacterium | reverse complement strand
TTAATTATTACTATTATATATTATTGGTAACCAGTTATTAAATTATTTCAATCTTTGCAGACCCAAAAATACACCGGTAATTTTATATATAATATATTATGAGTAAAAAACTACCAAATAGAACCAAAGACTTTTCTTCATGGTATACACAAGTTGTTAATCGTGCAGGACTTGCAGATTATGGGCCGGTGAAAGGAACTATGGTAATAAAGCCCTATGGTTATCAATTATGGGAAAACATAAGAGATAATTTTGATAAAATGCTCAAAGACAGTGGGCATGTCAATGCTTATTTCCCGTTGTTTATTCCAAAATCTTTTTTAGCTAAAGAGGCAGAGCATGTTGAGGGGTTTGCAAAAGAATGTGCTGTTGTAACTCATACAAGATTAAAGTCCGACCCTAAAGATGGTATTGTTGTTGATCCAGAATCAAAACTTGAAGAGGAAATCATTATACGACCGACATCTGAAACAGTTATTTGGTCAATGTATAAAAAATGGATTCAATCATATAGAGACCTTCCTGTGCTTATAAATCAATGGGCAAATGTTGTACGGATGGAGATGAGAACCAGATTGTTTCTTAGGACTAGTGAATTTCTTTGGCAAGAAGGTCACACTGCTCACGCATCTTCCGAAGAAGCACAAAAAGAATCTTTATATATACTAGAACTCTATCGTCATCTTGTAGAAGATTATTTAGCTGTACCTGTGTATACTGGGACTAAAACAGATTCCGAAAAATTTGCTGGAGCAAATAAAACATATACTATTGAAGCAATGATGGGCGATAAACGCGCATTGCAAGCAGGAACATCTCATGACTTGGGACAAAATTTTGCAAAAGCTTTCAATGTAACCTATCAAACAAAGGATAATAAAGAAGCGTTTGTATGGGCAACTAGCTGGGGAGTGAGCACAAGGCTAATTGGGGCGGTTATATTAACCCATGGTGACGATAAAGGCTTGAGGCTCCCACCAAAAATTGCACCAATTCAAATAGTCATAATACCAATAGTAAAAAATGAAGAAGAATCAAATAGCATTAAATTATATTTAAATCCAATAATTAAATCATTAAATCACCTTGGGATAAGGATTTATGAGGACTGGTCTACTAACTCACCGGGATTTAAGTTCAATGAGTGGGAAATGAAAGGTGTCCCTCTTCGCATGGAGATAGGGCCAAGGGATATGGCAAGCAACCAGGTGGTTGTAGCTAGAAGAGACAATAAAGAAAAATTAACATTGCCTAAAGAAAATATTGGTGAAAAAACTTCCAATTTACTTGATGAAATTCATAATGGACTATTTAACCAAGCTAAGAAATTTCGTAATGAAAATACTCACGTGGTTTCTGATTATAATGAATTCAAAAAGATAATAAAAGAAGGGGGCTTTGTCCGTTGTGGATGGGATGGTACTGCGGTTACCGAACTAAAGATTAAAGAAGAAACTACTGCAACTATAAGATGCATACCTTTTGATGAAAAAATTGAGAAACTGAAATGTGTTTTTTCAGGTGTGCCGGCCAAACATGAGGTTATATTTGCGAAGGCATATTAGTTAGCCTTATCAATGATTATTCAAACACCTGCTATAGTACTTAAATCATTCCCCTACGGAGACACCTCAATTATTGCTAGATGTTTTTCAAAACAACAGGGTAAAATTAGTCTAATTATAAAGGGGGCTAGGAGTAAAAAATCACAAAAAGGTGTTCATTTTCAACCCTTAAATCATGTTGAATTAATATATAATTATCATTCTAATCGTGATTTACAAACTTTATCGAAGGTTAGTTTTTTGGGTTACTGGACAAGTATTTTAACTGACCTTAAATCTATAACTCTTTCGATGGCTATTTTAGACTTAACTGAAAAAACTCTTACACACGAAGACCCCTATCCAAATCTTTTTTCAACCTTGATAGAAGTTTTAAAAGCGTTTGATGAAAATGAATATAATCCTAAATTATTATTTTGGTTTTATGAGTGTGCATTGCTTAAGAATTTGGGTTTTAATCCTGACTTAGATATAAATCAGTTCCCCGGAATTATCCTCCCAGATATATATAAAGGCAAAAATACGTTACCCGTTTTATCTAGTCTTTTATCTGGCGATATAAAAAAACTTCCTTTAGAACCAATTGAAAAAAAGGATAGTAAAATTATTAGTGACTATTTGTGGATACTATTGAAGTATCATTGTGAAAGCTTGAATAAAGTAAAGTTTAGGAGTGTTATTAAAACTATTTTAGCCTAAATAGATATATAACAGTAATTATAACATTTATTAAAAAGATTTTCTTTTATTATATGCAAGTATTCTTTGTTAATATAGGATAGAAATATGAAATATCAATTCCAATCCAATCCAGGTGAGTTTTCTTATAAGCCAGCGTTATTTACTTCTGCAATAAAAATATTAGTTTCAATTAATTTTTTAATATTTTTATTGCAATCTGTTTCAAAATCGGAGGGCTTATTTTTTCCACTTTTTGGTCTTGTTCCAAAGCTTGTATGGTCAGAATTAATGATTTGGCAGCCTGTTACATATATTTTTTTCCATGGTGGTATTTGGCACGTGTTAATTAACATGTTTGTGTTATGGATGTTTGGTAGTGAATTGGAGCGCTTATGGGGTAAAAGTCACTTTTTGAGATTTTATTTTTATACAGGTATAGGGTCAGGGTTAATAACTTTGTTATTTAATTATCAATCTATTACACCAATTGTTGGTGCAAGCGGCTCTGTTTATGGAGTCCTACTTGCATACGGCCTTACTTATCCGAACCGAAAAGTTTACTTGTATGGTTTAATACCTATAAAATCTCTTTGGTTTGTTATTGGTATAGGGCTCATAGCTTTTATTTCCTCATTTAATAATGCTTCCCAGGTAAGTCACATAACACACATTTCGGGAATGTTAATAGCATACATGTTAATAAAAAAACCAATCTATTTAAACGAGATTATTTTTAATATTCGAAAAAGAATATTAGAGTATCAAGTTTACAATAAAGAAAAAAAGGTAACCCAACATCGTCAACTTGAAAAAGAGATCAACCGTATTTTGGATAAAATCAACAGCCAGGGTTTTGATAAATTAAGCGAAAAAGAACAACATCGATTATACAAGGGTAGCCATATATTATCAAAAAACAGAAAAAAAGATTGATGTTTTCAGGATAACAGATTAGAATTTAAATAAATACTAGAAAAACAATTATGAAGAACAGTGATAGTAGGACTGATTTTGGCACTTTAATAGGGCTTCTTGCCGGTATTGCAATTATAACAATGGGGATAATTGCAGGAGGGGGAAATATTTATTGGTTTATGAATATTAATTCTCTGCTGATTGTAGTTGGAGGAACCTTTTCAGCAACGATGGTTAATCTTCCTTTAAAAGCGGTCTCTAATATTTTTAATATTTTAAAAAATGTTTTTAAAGGTGAGGATTATAATTATAATGGTGTAATTGAAGAGATTGTACAAAAGGCTACAAAAGCAAGAAAAGATGGTTTGTTGTCCTTAGAAGCGGATCTATCAAAAATGCGCGATGGATTTTTTAAAAACGGCATTGAGCTTGCAATAAATGAAAGGGATGCAAAAAGACTTCGAACTTTTTTAAACTTAGAAATGAACAACATACATAGTAGGCATATTGCCGGTCAAGAATTGTTTTTATATATGGCCTCTTATGCTCCTGCGTTTGGGATGCTTGGTACTGTTTTAGGATTAATTATAATGATGAATAATTTCGCTTCGGGTGATAATCAAGCCGATATTAGCTTTAGTGTGGCCGAAAGATTTGCAGAGTTATTAGCAGGTATGGGGCTAGCATTGATTACTACTTTTTATGGTGTATTTTTTGCAAATATGATTTTTTTACCAATCGGTGGTAAATTAAAAAGACGATCTGAAAATGAGATGATGTTAAAAAATATTGTGGTTGAAGGAATAATAAGTATACATGCTAGAGAACACCCAATGTTAATAAGAGAAAAACTTATGACTTTTGTTCCATCTCAATACCGATATAATAATAAAAGAAGCTGAGACCTTGGATTTTAACCATCAAAAAACAATTAGTATTGATGAACGTAGAGCAAAGTCTACTGCTTGGGCACTTACATTTGCCGATGTTGTGACTCTTTTATTAACATTTTTTGTTTTACTTCTTGTAATGCTTAGTGACGCAGAAAAACGTTTGAGCACGCTTGTTGAAAATTTGCTTGATGAGACTTATGAAAAAATGACGAGTGGTCTTGTATATGACAATATTTCTGTTGAAAGAGAAACAAAGGGGATAAAAATAACAATTACAGGGAATTTATTTAAATCAACTTCAGCAGAAATTGATACTTCATATTACTCAGTTTTGTATCAGATAGGTCAATTAATTGCAGAATCAGACCTAATGAATGTCCATAGTGAAGTTAAACATAGGGATTTGCTAAAAATTATTGACCAGCATGGAGTAGAGCTTAATATGGAAATAAGATGTGAGGGTCATACAGATGATGCTAAGCTTCCACCTAGTGCAAAATATCCTAGTAATTGGGAATTATCTGCAGCTAGATCCTTAAACATAGTTAGATTGATGAACAAGCATGTGGGTATGCCTGAAAGATATTTTTCGGCATTGGGTTATGGAGAGCACCGTCCAGTTATTGACGTAAGCAAAATTAGTAATTTCACAGAAAAACAAAGAGCAAGAGCTATGAATAGACGAGTTGAGATATATTTAGATGCTTTTCTTAATGAGAAAACAGATTTAGAGGTTCAATATAATATTTAAATTTTTTATTAATCCAAAAATTTAAATATCCCCCACTCAGACTTATTCGTTTTCTTTATTTTTGGGGATTACTTTAAAGACCTTTTCTCCTGGCTTTGCCATTCTATACTTTTCACGCGCAAGTTCTTCAATATAAGTTAAATCATTTTCTAATCGATTTTTTTCCGATATTAACAATTCTCTATTCTTTCTAAGTTGGGATATATAATTCTGTATTTCTTGCCGTTCTTTTTTCAATTTGTATAATTGGAAAAGCCCATGGTCTCCAAGTATAAAAACGATTAATAACGTAGATAATATTAAAAGTAAAATTCCTCTTACAAACTTTTTTTGAGTATCGATTAATTGACTTTTTTCGATTCGATTTCTCTTAGGTCTTTTCATTAAACCATATCGACTCATTTTTTGTGTCCCATAGAATGTATATTTGCAAGTTTTCCATTTTTCCCGAGTTCTTCTTCAATACGTAAAAGTTGATTATATTTACACGTCCTATCTGTTCTTGAAGCAGAACCGGTTTTAATCTGGCCCATTCCCATTCCAACGGATAAATCAGCTATTGTTGTATCTTCTGTTTCTCCCGATCTATGTGAGATGATCGCTCCAAAATTGTTATTTTTAGCTACATTAACAGCTTCAATTGTTTCTGTTACTGTACCGATTTGGTTTAATTTGATCAAAATTGTATTCATACTGTTTTCTTCAATAGATCTGTTTAATCTTTTTATATTAGTGACTGTTAGATCGTCTCCTACAATTTGTACTTTGTTTCCTAGCTCGTATGTTAAATTCTTCCACCCATCCCAGTCATCTTCATGTAATCCATCTTCTATGGATAAAATAGGGTATTGGTCAACAAGGCTGACTAGATACTTTATCATTCCATCGGAGTCCAAATTTTTATTTTCTGAGTACAAATTATATTTATTATCTGCATATAATTCACTGGCGGCAACATCTAGTGCAATATAAACATCTTTACCGGGTTGGAAACCTGCCTTGGTTATGCTCTCAAGAATCACCTCAATTGCTTCATCGTTTGATTTTAGATCTGGTGCGAATCCACCTTCATCGCCGACAGATGTGGTGAGGTTTTTGGTATGAAGGACTTTTTTTAAATTATGGAAAATTTCAGTCCCTATTTGTACCGCGTTAGAGAATGTATTAGCTCCAGTTGGTAGCACCATAAATTCTTGAATATCTACTGAATTATCAGCATGACTGCCTCCATTTAGTATATTCATCATCGGTAATGGTAATAAATAGTTATTGTCAGATGTTGAAAGATATTTATATAAAGGGGTACCATTCGCCATTGCGCCAGCATGCGCAGCTGCAAGCGAAACTCCTAGAATAGAGTTGGCGCCAAGATTTGATTTATTATCTGTTCCATCTAATTGTATCATGAGATTGTCAATTTCTAATTGGTTTGTAATTTCAAGCCCTATTAATTTTTCAGCAATAACAGTATTTACATTATCAATTGCTTTTTTTACTCCCCGACCAAGATATCGTTTTTTATCATTATCTCTTAACTCAATTGCTTCGTGCTCACCAGTAGATGCACCAGAGGGCACGGATGCTCGGCTTTTTATTCCCGAAGAAGTAGTTATTTCAACTTCAACAGTTGGATTACCCCTAGAGTCAAGTATTTCTCGCGCAATCACTTTTTCAATTAAACAATTCAATTTATTATCCTTTAAGTTATATGATCAAATTATATTTAGATGCAAACACCTTCCAATAACTAAAAAGTCAATATTATATTATTGAATGATTAGTGTTAGGTTAAAAAAGAATTATAATGCTTAAAATAAAAAGATATAATAATTCAGATATGCCCAAGTGGGATAAATTTGTTCTTTCCAGTAATAATGGTACATTATTTCATCTACAAGGTTTTTTAAATTATCATCCAAAATCAAGATTTTTAGATCACAGTTTAATTATTGAGAAAAAAGGAAAATTGTTTTCTGTTTTTCCTGCCGCTGAGCAAAATAATAATGGTGAAAAGTTATTAGTTTCGCATCCCGGTTCATCTATTGGTTCATTTGTTTTGCCGGAAACTTTATCTATATCCAATGCTCTGGCAATAGTTGAAGAATTAACAATATATGCTAAAGATAATAACTTCCACAGGATAACAATAACGCTACCACCTAACTTATATCAAAAGAGGCTGTCTAATTATATGGACTTTGCTTTTTTTAGACATGGGTTCAGTTATAAAAAAAGAGAAATAACAAGCATACTGTTTTTAGATGAAAATATTGATATGGTTGCGAAAAAATTTCACATATCACATAGAAGGTCAATACGAAAAGCAAGTAAAATTGGAGTGAAAATTAAACAATCAGAAGACCTAAGTTCTTTTTATGAAATTTTGAAAAACAATCTAAAAATAAGACATGGAGTTCAGCCTACACACACCTTGGATGAGCTAAGGCGGATAAAAGAAATTTATCCCAAAAAAGTAACCTTGTTTGGGGCATATCTTGATGATACAATGATTGCTGGAGCTGTTAACTTTCAAATTAATGAAGATTTATTGTTGGCATTCTATATTAGTCATGATGAGAATTATTCTGAATTAAGGTCGGTAAACCTATTATTTTATTCCATATTTGATTGGGCAATTAATAATAATTTCAAAATTTATGATTTTGGAATTTTTACTATTGATGGTGAACCCAATATGGGCTTGGGTCGGTTTAAAGAAAATTTTGGGGCAAGTGGGATATTTCGTGATACAATTGAAATTAAATTAGCTTAATCAATGTCTATAAAAATTTTGGGTAAACAGTCCTTAATATATGGCTTTGGTCATATAGTAAGCCGGCTTGTTACTTTTTTGCTTTTGCCTTTATATACCAACCGATTTACACCATCAGAGTATGGAGTAATTGCTCTGTTTTATACAATCGTACCGCTGTTAAATATAGTTGTGCGATATGGTATGGGTGCCGCTTATTTAAAAAATTATGTCCCCGCTAATAAAAACAATCGTAGTGCGGTCTTGACAAATGTAATATTTTCACTTTTTATTACAGGCATTCCATTTCTAATAATAGTTTATTGTTTTAGAGATAGTCTTGCGATGGTACTGTTTGGCGTTAATGAACCTAGCTATGTAATGGTAATGGGATTAATAATTTTTTTGGACTCCATTTCTTCTATACCTATGCTTGGTTATAGGGCAGAAAATCAGCCCAATATTTTTATTTTATTTAGCATGTTGAATGCTGGAATTAATATGATATTTAATTTTATTTTTATTTTAATCTTAAAAATGAATATAGAAGGTGTTTTCCTTGGGAACCTAGTTGCATCCGTATTATTATTTATTTTAGTTCTACCATTTATAATTAAAAGATTTGATATAGATCGCCTTTCAAAAGATCGATGGTCTACTATTATTTCTTTTGCAATACCTTTTCTTCCTGCTGGTTTATTTGCAATGCTAATGGAGGTGGCAGATAGATATATTTTAAAACTTTTAACTAATTTGCAAACAGTTGGTATTTATAGTGCAGGATATAAAGTTGGGGTTTTAATGTTATTATTGGCGAATGCTTTTAACATGGGGTGGCAGCCTTATTTTCTAGAAAAAAAGATTAATTTTTTTAGTGGTGATTTATACCCTAGAATAAACACTATAGTGTTATCAATCCTTGGTTTTGTTTGGTTAGGATTATTATTTTTTGCAGATGATTTAATAAGGTTTGAATTTTTTGGTTTTTCATTTTTTGGTACTGAATTCTTGGAGTCTTTAACCATAATACCATGGATATCACTGGGTTATTTTTTTTATGGATTTTACTTATTACAAACGCCTGGTATGTTTTTAAAAAACCTACCTAGTTATGCAGCATGGACTAGGTTAATTGGTGCAATTACAAATATTGGTTTATGTTTTTTTCTTATTCCAATATATGGGGCATTGGGAGCTGCTTATGCTACATGTATATCATTTATGGTCATGGCGTTTTCAATGTATTTTATAAATATCAGATTGATTCCTGTTAGATTAGAAATGAAAAAAATTATGTTAATTATATTTTTTCTTTTGGTGGGCTTTATATCATTTCACATATTTAATGACAGGTTAGAAATCAATATAGTGATAATGTTCTTTTATTTATTATGCATGATATATTTTAGGATCATAAATGTTGAAAATCTTAATAAAATAATTAGAAATTGATACCAAATTTTTTTATTGTGGGTGCTCCAAAATGTGGTACAACATCTTTATATAGATATTTAAAATCACATCAAAATATTGTTATGTCAAACCCAAAAGAACCACATTACTTTAGTAGAGATATCAATAATGGGGGGATGAATAATCTAGAAAAATATTTAAAGTGTTTTTCAAAATCTAATAGTGATTGTGAAATAGAGGCTGTCGGAGAAGCTTCTACTATGTATTTATATTCAAAAGTTGCAATAAAGAACATATTAAAGTTTAATAGTGATGCGAAATTCATAGTCATGTTAAGAAACCCCATAGAAATTGCATATTCATTTCATCAAACTGCTCTAAAAGTTTTTGGTGAAACTGAAGTTGATTTTATTCGTGCATGGGACTTACAAGATCAAAGATTGAACGGTAACAAGGTTCCCATTGGTTGTCTAGATAAAAAGTTGCTGGCATATGGGGAAATTGCAAAGTTGGGTGCTCAGGTTGAAAGGTTGCTTTCAATCGTAAATAAAAAAAAAATATTTTTTATATTATTTGATGATTTTATTAAATCCACTGAAAAAGAATATTTATCTATCCTCTCTTTTTTAAAAATAAACTCCCAATCGTTACCAGTCTATAGGACTTATAATAAAACAAGAAAAATAAGTAGTCCATTTGTTACAAGTTTAACAAATCAAATGCTGGGTCTAAAAAAAAAACTAGGACTTTCGATTAATTTTGGAATTGCTAAAAAAATACACAATATAAACCAAAGGAATGAAAAGCTAGGCAATCTTAATGGGGCAGTATTTTCACAGCTTGATAATTTCTTTCAAAAAGATATTGAACTTTTGTCAAAACTAATCAAAAAAGACCTTACTCAATGGAGGAATAAAAAATGAATCGATTTAATAAATTTGTGACAATATTTTCATTTTTATTTTGGAAGCAATTATATTATTTATTCACAGCATTCCTAGTAGGCAATGTCTGGGCCCAAAAGAGGTTGGGGAAGCATGGTGAGGGGGTAGATATTAATCCAACAGTTAGATTTGGGAACTATCCAGAGAATATATATCTTAATGAAAATATTTCTATAGGTCATGGTACACATATTTATGCAGGTCCAAATTCAAAAGTAAATATTGATAGTGGTACGATGATTGGACCTTGTGTGTTTATAACGACAGAGGCTTTTTCTAAGTCAAAAAAAAATCCAAAGGGGGTTCACTCCGGACATATAGGCGATATACATATTGGTTCAAATGTGAGAATTGGTGCTCATTCTATTATATTGCCTGGTGCCAAAGTTGGCTCTGGGGCATCTATAGGCGCAGGGAGCGTAGTTTTAGATAGTGTCCCAAATAATTCAATTTTTGCAGGGAACCCAGCAAAAATGATTAAAGAAATAAAATGAATTTGGGAATCAGGAAGTTTCCATTCCCCTATAAATGCGCATTGTCTATTTCCAGTGATATTGATAATGCGTCTTCTTCCCAGTCATTTATTGATTTTATGAATTTTTTAAATAGTGATGGTGTAACAAAATATGGAACAGGATTAAATCTAGAAATTGGGAACAGTTTTTGGTTTTTTAATAATTCAAACTTTAAACAATTATCGTATTTTAAAAATTTAACAAGCGAAGAAACTAGTTTTGCGCCGACTATACGTTCTTTGTGGAGATCTGGGCATATAGATACTATTCATTCTTGGGGTAATTTCGATAAAGGGGGCTTTGAAAGAAAATATGCAAAAATTGGCTTAAAAATTTTGAATGAATATAATGTTAAAATTCCAGTGTGGATAAATCATGGAATTGGTAAGAACTATCAAAAAATTGGAAACTATATAGGCATGTATGGAGATAAGCCCAAAAACGATAATTACCACAGTGACTTATTAATGGATATAGGTTGTGAATATATTTGGACAGGAAAAGTAACTCATATAATTGGTCAAAATAGTAAATGGAATCCTTCTATATTATTAAAAACATCTTTACAGTGGTTATTGAAACAGACAAAATATCGTTATATAAAACAACCGATTTATGATTCAGGGAACACCTTGCTTCATCCGGTTAAATTAGGAGATGCAAACTTAGTTTGGGAATTTGTTCGCTTTATTAATCCTTGGGGTCGCGCGGGAATATTAGATATATATGAGTTTGTCGATCAAATAAGACCTACAATTCTTCAAAGATTAATTAAAAATGAGGGGATCATGGTGATTTATACTCATTTTAATGAAAATTTAAAAAAAGATTTACCAAAAAAATTAATATTGCATTTAAATGAATTAAAAAACTTAGTAGCTAAAAAAGATATTTTATTAGCAACGACTTCTAGGCTGTTAAAGTTCTGGGAAATAAGAAATTATTTGTCATATAGCTTGCAAGAAAACAAGGACCATAATCAAATAATAATAAGAGATAAGCTTAAAAATCCAATAGGCACAAAGATAATTAAAGAATCTCATTTGCAAGGCTTAACTTTTTATATTGATACAAAAAAACCATGTGTAGTTAGATTTAAAAATAAAGTATGTGAAACCAGGCTAAATCCACCCGATCAAACTGGCAAAACATCTATTGCTATACCATGGAAAGATTTAAAGTATCCAGATTTAAACAATGTCTAAATATTAATATTATATAGGATAGGTTTATAAATTTGACAACCAAAGTTTATAGTTCATCAAACATATTATGGTCAAAAATAATTAGTTTTTTGATTGCGCCATTTTTCATTTTTGCAAATGTATTTAGAACAAAATATGATTTAGAAAAAATTGAAATAAAGACAATACTTGTGGCAGAATACCATCGGATTGGTGACGTGATAATTATAATTCCGGTTATGCAAATGATTCGAGATAAATACCCAAACGCTAAAATAATATTATTATGCAACTATGAAGTTGTGGAATTGGCAACTCACTTAAAGGTTGCCGATCAAGTTGTTCAATTTAATGCTCCATGGACGAATAGATCTTGGAATATCTTTGATTGGTTAAATGCAATGTCTTTTGCAAAAAAAATATCTAATATGAAAATTGACTTAGCGTTTGATTTTAAAGGTGATATAAGAAACAGTTGGTTTTTGTGGAATCTAAATCCAAAAATAAGCTTTGGTTATAATGCTACTGGCGGTGATTATTTTTTTACCCATCCACATGCTATGGATCAAAGGTTACATCAATCCGTAAGGGCTATAAACCTAGCTTCTAAAGCAGGTTGTTTTGAGAAAGTAAAAGAGCAAAAACAAAGAAACAATAATCATGGGGCAATAATTCTTCATACCGGCGCAACTGATTTCAGAAGATCTTGGCCTGATTCACATTGGATTAAGTTGGTTGGTTTTCTTGGAAAAAAACACAAATTTTGTATTGTAAGAACAGCTGAATCGATTGATTTAATTAAGTTATTAAAAAAAGAAAATTCAAATCTAAATGTGTTTCATGGAACTCTTTTAGAATTTTCTATATGGTTAAAAAGGCAAAGATGTATTATTGCACCGGACTCAATGGCAGGGCATCTTGCGGCTTTTGTTGGTATCCCGGTTATATCCATTTTTGGATCACAACCAGCAGAGTTAACACGCCCATTAGGGGAAAGATGTGAAGTGGTTTCCCCACATTTAAGATGTGCGCACAAGTCAAAACATTGGAGACTATGTAGTGATTGCATGGAATCCGTTAGTCCAGAAGAAGTCAATTCTGTAGTAGAAAAATTATTATCAAATGAGGATTTTCAAAAAAATAAAAAAATATTGTAAATAACAGCATTATTTGTAAATTCTATTAACGAAAAAGATTAGCCCGAGATTCTACGGAATATTGAAGGTTGCTAGTCTTGAATTTTGGGTAATTAATTATTAAAACAATCAATTATCCTAACCATAGAACCAAACCAAGGAGGTATGGCATGGCTGATGTCAACTCAACCGTACAAAATGCAGCATCTGGAGTAGTAGGAGTAATTAAAGCACTTATAGTCCTATTTGTATTTGTTAACATCGTATATTCTACAGGATTTGATCCAATCGGTGGGATAGTAGATCTTGTGAATACATTTCTAGATGGTGGATTTGCAGGTCTTCTAGCCTTGCTGGTTTTTCTCTCGTTTCTAGGATAATAATAAAGGATATAGCTGGGAGGTTTATTTTTTTAATGACCTTCCTTTTTCCTGAAAACAGGAGGAAAGTATGCTGAAAGGCTTGCAAAACATAAATGAATGGCTTGGGCAATTAACAGATTTGGCCAAGACCTTAGTTGTTATTGGAATTATTGTTGGTATCTTGTTTGATGACTTTTTTGGAGTCATAGCTGGATTGGGACGAATTATGTCGCAATTTGGTGATGCAGGATTTGCCGGTATTCTCTCTTTAGCAATTTTGGTAATGTGGTACGATAAAAAATAATACGAATTTGAAATCCGTAAATGCGCCCCGCTTTTGGGGCGCATCTGTTTTAATTACTAGATATATTGTTTAAGAAAATCTTATTGCTCATATTGGGTATGGTATCTTTTTATGAATCATAAAAGGTAAATGCGATATTCTTTATTTTTATTTGTTTTATCATTGTTAAATGCAGAGATAAATGTGTTTAATAGAACTACGGGCTTTAGTTCAGAGTTAAAAGTATTATCAGATACAAAGCCTATATATATTTCTACAAAAGATTTAGCTCAGTCTTTTACATCAAAACTTTACGAAAATTCTGAAAGAAAAAAATTAGTAATCTATATTTCGGGTTCTAAAATAAAAATTTCTGGCAATAGTAGTTATGTAATAATTGATGATAAACCATATCAGATGCCAATGACAGCGATTATTGAATCAGATGATATATATATACCTGCGGAATATTTCTTTGAAATATTAAAAAAAAGCATATTGCCTGGGATTGATTTTGATTCAAAAAAAGAATTATTAGAAATAGATGTTGTTAGATTTAATATTACAGGTATCAATATAGATGTTAAGTCAAATGGGACTATTATTCGTTTGCCTACCAAAAAAACATTTTTTGAAGGAAATATTAGTTCGTTTATAAATAAACATGGTTGGTATTATTTAACTATTGCCGGAGGAGTCATTGATACTGTAAATATAAATTCAGCAATGCCACATGGAGTTGTAAGGCAGATTGAATCAGATCAAATTGGAAAAACTGCTCAGCTTGCTTTAAAGCTTGGTACGAATGTAATTAGTCATGATTTATCACAAAGTCGAGACCCCAATGAGATAATTATTACTCTACGAACACCTTTGGCCAAGATTGATGATCACATTAAAAATGTGAAAGCGCGATGGCTTTTAGATACTGTTGTTCTAGATGCGGGTCATGGTGGTAAAGACCCTGGTGCAATAGGTAAGTATGGTACCAAAGAAAAAGATGTTGCTCTTGATATAACAAAACGCGCAGGGAGACTTTTAGAAAAATCTGGTATTAAAGTTGTTTATACAAGAGATGAAGATGTCTTTGTGCCATTATTAGAAAGAACAAGAATAGCAAACAATTCAAATGGGAAACTGTTTGTTAGTATCCATACTAATGCAAACAAAAACAGAAAAGTACAAGGGTTTGAAACTTTTTTGCTAAGGCCAGGTAAAAGTGAGGATGCTATTGAGGTTGCATCAAGAGAAAACTCTGTAATTAGCTTAGAAGAATTTACAGACCAATATGAGGATCTTACTGGAGAAGCGCTTATCATGGCTACAATGGCGCAGAGTATGTTTATGAAAGAAAGCGAAGATCTTGCATCAATCATACAAATGGAGTTAGACAAAAAATTAGAGACTCCGAATCGAGGAGTTAAACAAGCAGGGTTCTATGTTCTTATTGGAGCATCTATGCCAAATGCTTTAGTAGAAGTTGGTTTCATATCTAATCCTGCAGAAGAAAAACAGCTAAGAAAAAAATTGCATAAACAACAAATAGCTGAAGCTATCTACCAGGCTATAAAATATTTCAAACAATCACGTGAAAAAATTCTTGCAGGTCCTTAGATTGTGGATAATAGACCAATAGGGGTATTTGATTCTGGAATAGGCGGATTAACTGTTGTTAAATCATTGATCCATTCACTTCCAGAAGAAAACATTTTTTATGTTGGAGATACCGCAAGGGTTCCTTATGGAAACAAAAGTAGAGAGCGAATAAGACAATATTCAGAACAAATAGTTGAATGGTTAATTAATCGCAATTGTAAAATGATAATAATTGCATGTAATACAGCATCTTCTGTGGCAATTAAATATCTTAAAAAGAAGTATTCAATCCCAATTATAGGAGTTATTGAACCAGGGGTTGAATATGCAACTAGAGTGACGAAGAATAAAATTATAGCTATTCTTGGTACCCATACAACAATTCAATCAAATGCATATGGGAAAAAAATAAAATTAATTGATCCAACAATAAAAATCATCAATAAGTCATGTCCATTATTTGTTCCTCTTGTTGAAGAAGGGTGGGTTGATGGAAATATTCCTTTATTAGTATCTGAATTTTATTTTGAAGATTTAATTAAATCTAGCCCGGATACAGTTATACTGGGGTGTACGCATTATCCTCTTTTAGAAAAAATAATCAAAAAAGTATTAGGCGATAATATAAACTTGGTTGATTCAGGATTAGTTACAGCAAATAAAGTAATTACTGCACTAAATAAGGATGGTTTAAATGCCGGTGATGGGCGAGGAAAATATAGGTTTTTTGTAACGGACTCTCCTGAATTATTTGGAAAATCAGTATCTAAGTTTTTGAATAAAATAAAAATGGAAGTTAAACAAATTGATCTTACCCAGGATTGAAAATCAGCTTAATTTTCTTTTTTCATTACAAAGAAAAGGCATCAAGCTAGGACTTAAACATACAAGGGATTTGCTTGGCCATATAAACAACCCAGAGAAAGATCTTATAATGATTCATATTGCTGGGACCAATGGCAAAGGCTCTACCGCCGCATGTTTAAATAGTATTCTAATTGAAAGTGGATATAAAGTAGGGCTTTACACTTCTCCTCACTTAATCAAATTCAATGAGAGGATTAGGGTTAATGGTAAACCAATCAAAGATGATGAAATTTTAGATTTTATGGATAATGTAAAAGGTGCAATAAAAAAAATAAATTCGACATTTTTTGAAACAACTACAGCTATGGCACTTAATTATTTCAAAGAGAAAAATGTTGATATTGCGATTATAGAGACGGGATTAGGGGGCAGGTTAGACTCCACTAACGTTATTAAACCTGTCCTGACTATTATTACATCTATTTCATTGGATCACTCCGATCTTTTGGGAGACAGTATAGAAAAAATAGCTTATGAAAAGGCTGGTATCATAAAAGAAAATGTACCTCTAATCATTGCTCCACAGAAAAAGTCAGTTATGAAAATATTAAAAAATAGAGCTTGTGAAAAAAATTCAGAAATCATAGAGGTAAATACCCCACAAGAAGTAAAGATAAGCGAAAACGGGACAACTTTTAAAATCATTGATAAAAATTTAAGTACTAATCTTATCGGCGATTATCAAGCACAAAACATATCCGTAGCTATAGCGGCTATTAGATATTTTAATAAGAGGATAACGTATAAGTTAATTAATGAGGCAATAAAAAAAATAAATTGGCCAGGTCGTATGCACCGTGTTTCAAAACGAATATTTTATGATGTGGCTCATAATGATGCAGGGATAGAGCATCTCTTAGGCACTGTTAATAACTTATTTCCTAATAGCAACCTATACGGGGTGTTTTGTTTAAAAGGGGATAAAGATATTGTAAATCTTGCAAAACAAATAAAAAATAGGTTTAAAAAATTATATATTTCTAGTGATAAAAATGGTCTCCTTTTAAATGCTTCAGATTTTTCAAAAAAGCTATTTGACCTTAATGTGAAAAACTATAAAGATTCTTCAATAACAGGTTGTATCAAAAAATTAAAAAGTATAAGTAAATCAAATGATATAATTTTGATTTTTGGTACACATTATATTGCAGAAGAGGTTTTTAAGGAATTTCAAATACCTTTTGACACAGGAATAATTTAATGTAACTTCCATAAGCTTCAATGTATCCGCGGAGCTTTAAAATATATTTTCCAATAATTTTATTTAAGAGTATATAAAACAATGAATCTAAATGAATTGCAATCATTAAATATTCGTGAACTAAACGAATTAGCCCAAGGATTAGATATAGAAGGCGGTATTGGAGGATTAAATAAGCAAGAATTAATTGTTAAAATATTAGAGACCCATGCTAAAAAAGATAATTCTTTTTCTGCTAAGGGGGTTTTGGAGGTTATGCAAGATGGTTATGGTTTTTTGCGTTCTCCAGATTATAACTACATGCCAGGACCAGATGATATATATGTAAGCCCATCTCAAATAAAAAGGTTCGGTATGAAAACAGGCCACTTAGTAGCAGGTCAAATAAGACCACCAAAATCAAAAGAGCGTTTTTATGCTTTGCTTAAGGTTGAAGCTGTTAATGGTCAGCCTGTAGATAAATTAAAAGATATTATTTTATTTAATAACTTTACGCCATTATACCCTGAAGAAAAATTTCAACTCGAAGATAAATCAAAAGATTTATCAATGAGAATCATGGATTTAATTTCACCCATCGGGAAAGGCCAGCGTGGATTAATTGTTGCTCAGCCTAAAACAGGTAAAACTATATTGCTTCAAAAATTAGCTAATGCAATTAGCCAAAACCACCCAGAAACAAAAAGAATTGTTCTTTTAATCGATGAACGACCTGAAGAGGTTACGGATATGAAAAGGAATGTGGATGCAGAAGTGATCAGTTCAACATTTGATGAGCCGCCTGAGCGGCATGTATCCGTAGCTGATATGGTTTTACAAAAAGCTAAGCGTTTAGTTGAATTTGGTAATGATGTTGTTATTCTTTTAGATAGCATTACAAGACTTGCTAGGGCACACAATGCTGTAATACCTCATAGTGGGAAAATTTTATCAGGTGGAGTCGATTTTAATGCACTTAAAAAACCTAAACAATTTTTTGGTGCAGCAAGAAACACAGAAGAAGGGGGAAGCCTCACAATCGTTTCAACAGCCCTGATTGATACGGGAAGTAGAGCTGATGAGGTGATTTTTGAAGAATTTAAAGGCACAGGGAATATGGAACTTGTACTTGATCGTAGGCTTAGTGATCGAAGAGTTTATCCAGCCTTTGATATAATTAAATCCGGCACTAGAAAAGAAGAATTATTATTAAGCAGAAAAGAATTAGGAAGAATGTGGATATTGCGTAAGCTATTAAATGATATGAAGGTTGAAGAGGCGATGGAGTTTATGCAAGATAGAATGAAACGAACGAAGACAAATGAAGAATTCCTGGATACGATGAGTCAATAATTATTATGTAATATAACAATGAAAGATAACCCCTCTGATATAAAAACTGTTGTCGCTAGGGTTGTTACGGATAAGCCCGTTAGAAAGACCCCTTACCAAGTAAAAGGTGTTTTAATGAGGCAATACCCAGATGAAGAAATTATACCAATGTTGAATGGATCATATCGTGATAAATACTTATATCCTAGAGTTCAAGTTAAAATCTTAAATGAGCAGATATATTTAATTGGAATTCATGAAGGGGCTAAACCTGTTGTCAAAATATGTGAAAATATTCAATCATTGGATTTTGGTAATATTACATTTGATGTGAAAGATTGTGACTTAGAAACAGTAAACAGACAGTTTATTATTTCTAATAGGCTAGTGCGTTACAAATTTATTACACCATGGATCGCCCTTAATCATATGACAAGTGGTAAGTATAAGTTTCTAAAAAACAAAGAAAAACAATCTTATTTAAATAAACTTCTTGGACAAAATATAATTTTTATGGCAGGAGAAGTTGGGAATAATATTAAAGAGGATATTTTCACAAAAGTAAAAGTGTCAAGTTTATTCCCTAAACCTCTCGATGAGAATAAATGGGGTTCGTTTAAAGGTGAATTCAAGACAAATTTTGTTTTGCCAAATTATATAGGTATAGGGAATGGGATTACAAGAGGTTTTGGTACAATATATGGTTTGTTTAATCATGAATCATTTTCTTTTGATGAAAGATCATTAATGGTAGATGAAAGTGATAATAAAATAGATACAGAGGACGAAATGAGTGAGTTAGAAAAAATATCATTTTCAGACGTTCCAAAACCAAAGAGGAAAAGGATTGTAAAAACAAATAACAAACAAACCAAAATAAAAAATAATAAAAAGAAAAGATATAAAAAACATCGAAAACATGATAACGTGGGTGCAAAAAAGACAAGAACAAACTCATTTTCTAATCCTAAAAATAAAAAAGGTCCAAGGTATAAAAATATTCTTTCAGAAGATTATATTATTGAGGATGAAGGGAATAAAAAGAACAGAAATAAAACCAATGAAAATGACGACCAAAGATTTAACACCGAAAAACATCATAAAAAACAACACAAATTTTGAACTTTAAACTCTCTAGTCGGGTCAATGTAATAAAACCATCGTTTACTTTACAAATGGCAACAATTGCTGCGGATATGCGATCAAAAGGAATAGATGTAATTAATTTTTCCGTAGGAGAACCTGATTTTAACACCCCTTCAAATATCATAAATGCTGCAAAATTAGCTATGGATCAGGGGTATACAAAATATACAGCGGGTCCGGGTATGATAGAATTTAGAGAAGCAATTTGTAAAAAGCTTATTCGTGAGAATTCTATTAAGTACTCAATTGAAAATATTTTAGTCTCAAATGGAGAAAAACAAAGTTTATCAACTGCTTGTCAGGCATTATTTGAAAAAGATGACAAGGTGATTGTCTTTAAACCATATTGGGTATCCTTTCCCGAATTTGTTCGATTGGCTGATGCAGAGCCAATTCTTGTTAATACATTATCAGAAAATAATTTTGAACCAGACTTTGATGATCTAATGTCAAAGATTGACTCTCAGGTAAAGGGAGTCATATTAAATTCACCTTCAAATCCTACCGGTGGTGTTTGGAGCGATAATGCATTGATGAAGCTATTAAAAATTGCTAAAGAAAAAAACTGGGTTGTTATTTCAGATGAATGCTATGAAAGGTTAGTATATGGTTGTGAATTCACTAGCACAGAGAAAATAAATAGGGAACGCTCTATCAATGCCACGGTACTATCTTGTTTCAGCCTTTCTAAAACTTATGCCATGACAGGTTGGAGAATAGGTTACTCTGCTGGCCCCAGCAGGATCATTAAGGCTATGTCAAAAATACAAGGGCAGGCGACTTCATGCGCAAATTCCATAGGTCAAAAAGCAGGAATAGAAGCATTAACAGGTAGTCAAGACTGTGTTGAGGAAATGAGATTAGCTTTTAAAAAAAGACGTGATTTGATTGTAAAAAAATTGAATGATATAGATAATATAAATTGTATAAAACCAAAAGGTGCTTTTTATGCATTTCCAGATTTCAGTGCGTATTTAAATATGCAAAGTAATGGAAAAATTTTAAAAGACACTTTTGATATTGCAGAGTATATTCTTAACGATGCTAGAATTGTTACTGTACCGGGAGACGGATTTGGCGCACCTGGGCATGTACGATTTTCTTATGCAGTAAGTTCTAGTACCATTGAAAATGGTATGGATAAATTAAAATTAAGCTTAAGTAAACTATCAAAGTAGGAGTTAGTAATGAAAAAAGATACTCATCCAGATAATTATAGATTGGTTGTTTTTAAAGACACATCATGTGATTATGCTTTTTTAACGAAATCAACAGTTGATACTAAAGAAAAAATAAAATGGGATGATGGTAACGAATATCCATTATGTAAAATTGAAATATCAAATAAATCTCATCCATTTTTTACAGGGAAACAAAACCTTGTCGACACTGCTGGGCGGATTGAAAAGTTTAATCAAAAATACGGACGAAAATAATTTACTTTATATAAACCCCTTTAAAGAACTAAGGCTCTTTTAAAAAGCGAGGTATAAATTGAGCTTTTAAAGATCTTATGTTTTATCTTAATTGTTTATTGTTTGTTAGGAAATGAAATGAAAGAAAAACTTCTAGCCATAATTGAAAAGCACGACAAACTTTCAGAGCAAATGGCAGATCCGGATATATATAATAATCAAGAAAGATTAGCCGAAATTGCGAAAGAGCATAGTTCTATTGAAAATGTTGTTATAACAGGTAAAAAGTTTTTATCTGTTATTGGTCAAATGAATGAGGCAACATCTATTATTAAAGAAGATGATGAAGAGCTTAAAGAAATTGCGCAAGAAGAATTATTATTGTTAACTGGTGAAAAAAATGATTTAGAAGAAGAATTAAAAATTCTATTACTTCCTAAAGATCCAAATGATAATAAAAACCTCATTCTAGAAATTAGAGCGGGCACAGGCGGTGATGAAGCTGCATTGTTTGCAGCGGATCTTTTTAGGATTTATACGAGGTATGCAGAACGTAAAAATTGGGTGTGTAAGATAATGAATTCATCTGATACAGGCATTGGTGGTTTTAAAGAGGCAATTTTATCTATAGCTGGTAAAGGAGCTTTTGGAATGCTAAAGTATGAAAGTGGAGTCCATCGAGTACAAAGGGTTCCAAAAACAGAAACAAGTGGTAGGGTCCATACATCAGCTGCAACTATTGCAGTCCTTCCGGAGGCTGAAGATGTAGATATTCAAGTTAACGATGCCGATCTCAAAATTGATACTTATCGTGCCAGTGGCGCAGGAGGTCAGCACGTAAATAAAACTGAATCCGCTATTCGAATTACTCATATTCCGACTGGTTTAGTTGTTACATGTCAGGATGAATCATCCCAGCATAAAAATAGAGCAGCAGCTTTAAAAGTATTAAAATCAAGATTATTAGCAGCGGAGCAACAAAAAGTTTCGGACGAACGTGCTGCAGAAAGAAAAAGTTTAGTTTCTACAGGAGATCGATCTGCAAAAATAAGAACATATAATTTTCCACAAGGTAGAGTAACAGATCATCGTATTAATTTTACGTCTTATCGATTAAATGATATCTTAGATGGAGATATAAAAGAACTTATTGAAAAACTTAAGATAGCAGAGCAACAATCACTTATGGCTGCAAAAATATCTTAATTTTGTATATTATTATAAATATTTGATGTCAGAAACATGGCAATTAATTGATTTTATTAAATGGGGGGAACAATATTTTACTGAACGAGAATTTGAGAATCCTAAAGGTGAAATCGAGTGGTTTTTATGTTCCTTATTAAAATGTAATAGATTAGATATTTATTTAAGGTATGATGAGCCTATATCTAGAAAAAATCGTAAAATTCTACGATCGTGGATTAAACGAAGATTAAATAGGGAGCCATTGCAATATATAACAGGTGCATGTGAATTTTATGGAAGAGAATTTTATGTTAATTCAGATGTGTTAATTCCAAGGCCAGAGACGGAAAGATTAATAGATATAGCAATTGAAAAATATAAAAAAATAAATAATAACCCTTCAATATTAGATATAGGTTCTGGATCTGGTTGTATAGCAATTACTATTGCTCTAGAGATACCACAATCTTTTGTTTTGGGCATTGATTGCTCTCCAAATGCAAATATTACGGCTAAGAAAAATAGTTTGAAGCTAAATGCAAAAAATGTATCATTTCTTGACATGGATATATTCAAAAATTTTCCTAGTGAAAATTTTGATATTGTAATATCAAACCCGCCCTATATTCCAAAAAATGAGTTTAATTTGCTAATGAAAGATGTAAGGGGTTTTGAACCAGAAATTGCTCTTACTGACAATAAAGATGGGTTAAATTTTTATAAGAGGTATGCAGATCTTTCCAAAAATCTTATAAAAAAAAATGGTCTATTTATCCTTGAAGTTGGCCGAGACAATCATCCTTGTGAGGTAAAGAATATATTTAAGGAAAGAGGGCATAATAATATCTGCACATACGATGATTTTAATGGCGATACGAGGGTAATTGCTGTTCGGTTTTAAAGTTTATTAATATTTTGTAAAGTATACGTATTTATGGTATTCAAGATTGCTTATTATTTAAAGATTTTAAGACCACTAAACGTATTAATTAGTGGTCTTGCAATGATTATTTCTGCATCTATTTTAGATCAGCTTGATAATTATTATATAGTTTTTATTACTTCCATTGTTGTTATGTGTTTTACAGGGGCTTCAAATGCATTGAATGATGCAATTGATATCAAATCAGATTCAATCAACCGACCAAATCGACCCATATCGCTGGGAAAGGTTAGTATTAATTCAGCAATCTTTATTTCATTTATTCTTTATACTTCAGGATCAATAATGTGTTTAAATCTACCCAATATGGCACAGGTTATTGCTATCATAATCTCAGTCCCATTGATGATTATTTATAATACACATTTAAAAGGGTTGTATTTAGTTGGCAATTTTGTGGTTGCTAGTATTTTAGGTATGTGTTTTATTTTTGCAGGCGCTGCATATAGTAATATTGGACCAATGTGGTTACCTGGGGTATTGGCATTTGGACTTACATTTTTAAGAGAAATCATAAAAGATATGGCAGATATTGACGGTGATAAAATTAGTGGATTAAGAACCTATCCTATTTTAAAAGGTTTAAAGAAAACAACTAGATTAATAATCTTTATAACTCTAATAATTTGTTCAGTTTTTCCCTTCCCTTATTTAATTGGGATTTATGGGGGTTGGTATATGATTATCTTATTTATTGGGGTTGAGATTCCGTTATTTATAGTTGTATTTTTATTTATAAAAAACCCGCAGATTTCAACGGCTAAAACGTGTTCAAAAATTTTAAAGTTTAGCACAATCAACGGTTTGCTTGCTATCTACTTTGGAAAAGTATAATGAATTCTGAATTTATACATTTACACAACCATTCTGACTACAGCCTACTTGATGGGGCACAGCGCATAGATCAATTAATAAACACTATTGATGATCTTAATATGGACTCAGTAGCCCTTACTGAGCATGGGAACATGTTTAGTACAATCCCGTATTATAAAGAAGCAAAAAAAGCGGGGATAAAGCCTATTATTGGTTGTGAAATATATGTTGCAACAGGCTCAAGGTTTGATAAGCAACAGCGACCAGGAGGAGGTTGGGGAAATAATCATCTTATTTTATTAGCACAGAACTACAAAGGCTATAAAAACCTTATGAAGCTGGTTACAGCAGGGTATCTTGAGGGGTTTTATTATCGCCCCAGAATAGATATTGAATTATTACAAGATTATAGCGAGGGTTTAATATGCTTATCAGGTTGTTTAAAAGGTGAGGTACCTGAAAAAATGCTTAAGGGTGATTATGAAGGTGCAAGAAAATCAGCTATTTTATTTTCTGAAATTTTTCCAGATAGGTATTTTCTTGAAATACAAAATCATGGTATCCCAGAGGAAGAAGCGAATATTGTAAACATGAAAAAATTATCTAGTGATTTAAATTTACCATTAGTGTGTACTAATGATGCGCACTACGCAAAGAAGAATCACTGGGAAGCGCACGATATTCATATTTGTTTAGGAACGGGCAAAGAACGTAGTGATCCAAAAAGATTAAGATACGCAACTCCAGAGTTTTATTTTAAATCACAAGATGAAATGTTTCGCCTATTTAAAGAATTCCCAGAGGCTATTGAAAACACTAGAAGAATTGCTGATAGCATTGATCTTTCACTACCGATGGGTGAATCGCATTTACCAAATTTCCCAATCCCCCAATCAGCTACAACTGATGATCCAGATGAATACCTAAGATCTTTAACGCAGTTGGGAGCTGAGTCTAGCTATGGAGAAATATCACCAGATATCCAAAAACGTATTGATCATGAATTAAGTGTAATCCAAAATATGGGTTTTGCAGGTTACTTTTTAATTACAGCAGATTTTGTAAAATATGCAAAAAATTCAAAAATCCCTGTTGGCCCAGGAAGAGGTTCAGCTGCGGGAAGTATTGTTTCTTATGCTTTAGGAATCACTAGTATTGACCCTCTCAAGCATAATTTACTTTTTGAGAGATTTTTAAATCCAGATCGTATTAGTATGCCTGACATTGATATTGATTTTTGTATTGAAAGAAGAGGAGAAGTTATTGACTATATTAAAGAACAATATGGAGATAATTCTGTAACACAAATTATCACTTTTGGTAAAATGAAGGCTAAGCAAGTCGTTAGAGATGTTGGGCGAGTAATGGGATATTCATTTAGCGAGGTAGATAAGATTGCTAAAGCTATACCCAACGAATTAAATATAACTCTAGATAAAGCCTTAGAAAAAAGCCCTGAATTATCCGAGATGGCTGAAAATAATTATAAAGAGCTAATTCAGCATTCGAAGGTGCTTGAAGGAATGAATCGACATGCCTCTATTCATGCAGCAGGAGTAGTCATTGCCCCTGGTGAATTAACTGATTATGTCCCACTTTATAAATCAAATACGGACGATGTCACTAGCCAGTATGATATGAAGGGCCTAGAAGATTTAGGTCTATTAAAAATGGATTTTTTAGGCCTAAGGAATCTTACCGTTATTGATAAGGCAGTTAAGTTAATTAAACATCAAAACAAGTCAATTGATCTAGAAAATATTTCGCTTGAAGATCCAAAAGTTTATAAACTTTTTGCTAAGGGTCATACTATTGGTGTTTTCCAATTTGAATCTTCGGGTATGCGAGAATTCTTAAAAAAATTAAAGCCTACTGTTGTTGAGGATTTGATAGCGATGAATGCTCTTTATCGTCCAGGACCAATGCAGAATATAGATGATTTTATTTCTCGGAAACATGGACATGAGAAAATTATCTATCCACATCCGTTACTAGAACCTATACTTAATGAGACCTATGGCATTATAGTTTACCAAGAACAAGTAATGCAGATAGCACATGAAATAGCAGGGTTTACATTAGCAGAAGCTGATATTATGCGTAGAGCAATGGGTAAAAAAATTAAGTCATTAATGGATGAGCTTTCAATTAAATTTATTTCAGGTGCAGAAAATAAGGGAATCGCAAAAAAGAAAGCTGAAGAAATATTTTCCTTAATTGAAAAATTTGCTCAGTATGGTTTTAATAAAAGTCATTCAACTGCGTATGCATATATTGCATATCAAACAGCATGGTTAAAAGTGTATTATCCAGCTGAATTTATGAGCGCAAATTTAACCAGCGAAATGAGCACCATTGACAGAATCGTTATTTTGATAAATGAATGTAAAAAAATGGGTATAGAAGTGAAGCCCCCAGATATTAATATTTCTTTTGAAGACTTTAGGCCTGTCAATAAAAAAACAATCTCTTATGGACTGAACGCTATTAAGAATGTTGGTTCGAAGGCTTTAGAGGCTATAATTGATGAGAGAGCTAATCAAGGCCCATATAAAAGTATTTTTGATATATGTAGTCGTGTAGAACAGCAAAAAGTTAACAAGCGAGTATTAGAGAGCTTAATTACTTCTGGTAGCCTTGATTCATTGGAAGGTAATCGTGCCCAAAATTACGATATTGTAGACAAAGCGGTAAAATATGGTCAAAACATGCAACAGGAAATAAATAAACATCAAGTAGATTTATTTGGTGCTGGTAATGCTAATAGTCAATTAATCAAAACTCCTATTTTAGAAAACATAAGTGAATGGTCAGAGAAAGAATCGTTATCAAAAGAGATGGAGGTTTTAGGTTTATATGTTTCGGGTCATCCATTATTAGAACACGCTGAAGATTTAGAAGAGTTTACAAATATCTCATTTGACGATAGCAATGAATTATCAAAAAATGATATAATTATGATAGGTGGAATGATCACAAAAATCGTTAGGCGATACGATAGAAGAAATAGAGAAATGGCATTTTTTGATATGGATTGTTTAGGGGGCCATGCAGAAATAGTGGTTTTTAGTGATGCATATAGATCGTATGGAAATTTAATTGAAGAGGGGAATGTCGTTTTTGTGAAAGGGAAACCTTCAGAAACTTCCGATTTTTCTGATTTGAAAATTTTATCTGATGAAATTATTTCTGTTAAAAACGCTCGAGAAAGATTATCACAATGTTTAAATATTAAACTTCCTTCTGGAATAACTAGTACTGAGAGTATTGATGATTTAATGAAAATGGCTAAAAATAATAAAGGTAATTGTAGATTATTATTTCATCTCCCGAATTCTGATTCTCCCAAACCTCTAAAAGTATTAGCTCATAATGTTAAAGTATCTGCGGATAGTATTTTTATTAAATTATTGAGATCGAAATATGGGAAGGATAATGTTTGGATTGACTAATAAATGATTGTTGTTATTCAAAGATCATTAAAAGCTAGTGTTGAGATCCAGGGAGAAACCAAAGCGACAATAGAAAATGGCATTGTAATTTTACTTGGTATTGTGAAGGGTGATAAGAAAGATGACATAGATTATATTATAGAAAAATTAATTACAATGCGGATTTTTGATGATAGTGAAGGGAAAATGAACTTGTCATTAGAGGAAGTAGGAGGTTCTGTGCTTGTTGTAAGCCAATTTACACTCTGCGCAGATATTTCTAATGGAAGAAGGCCGAGTTTTTCTAATGCTAAATCATTTGAAAAAAGTAAGAAACTATATAATACTTTTATTTTATCTTTAAGAAATTATGGAATAGAAGTTGAGTCCGGAGAATTTGGGAGTTTTATGAATGTTAAAATTATTAATAATGGACCAGCAACATTCATATTAGATTCAAAAGAAGATTGATTTAATCCAAAAATTTAAAAATTAATAGAATTAATCAGGATTATGATATAAAAATCCTCGTTATTAATTTGTATATATTATGAGACGTAAGATAAGAATTGTTATGGCTAAGCCGGGTCTAGATGGTCATGATAGAGGAATAAAGATACTTGCTGCTTCTTATAGAGACGCAGGAATGGATGTAATATATTTAGGTCTCCGGCAGACGCCAGAAATGATCGTATCAGCAGCACTCCAGGAAGATGCCGATGTTGTTGCTCTATCTAGCTTAAACAATGCGCACAATACTATTTTTATAAATGTAATTGAATTAATGAAAGAAAAAGGTCTTGATAATGTTTTGCTAACAGGCGGGGGTATTATTCCGCCTAAAGATATGGATGCACTTCAGAAAAAAGGAGTTGGAAAATTGTTTGGACCGGGTACTCCTGTTCAGCATACAATAGATTATATAAATGATTGGGTAGAAAATAATCGGAGATGATTTGGATTTAGATAACCAGATAGAATTAGAACTATATTTTGCAGATCATTTTGACACAATTCTATTTCCGGTCTTAGCAGATATGTATCTTGATAAAAATGATTTCAGAAGAGCTAGGAAAGTTTGTGATATCGGCCTTAAGCATAATCAAAACGACTCAGTTGGTTTATTTATTCTTGCAAAAATTGAACAGTCTGAAGGAAATCTAAAAAAAGCAGAAAAAATTTTAGAAAAAGTTCTTGCTTTAAGTAATGACCATTTAGCTGCTGCCGAATTACTATGTGAGATACAAACTGTGATTGGACGAGCGCCAAGCCGTTTGTTAAAATCCTGGAAACAAGTTTGTTACATAGACCCAAATAATAAAACTGGAAAGGCGTTTATCGCAAAAGTTGAAAAAAAAGAAAGTGATAAATCCAGAGAAATAGCTTCAAAAAAGAAACCTGAGATTGCTAGAAAAGAAATAAAATTAGAATCTCAGGAACCCCTTAAAATTCCAGAAAAAAAACCACCCACTACAGTCTCTCCAATGCAAGATATGAAAGATCCTTTAAAAGTGAGTTCTCGGCTTGCTACGTTTACATTGGTTTCTGTTTTAAAAAACCAAGGGCTCTTTTCACAGGCACTTGAAGTTTTGGATGCATTAGAAGAGAAAGGCGAAGGAAAAGACGCTATTTCTCTTGAGCGAGATACAATCAAAACACTTATCGAAAGATCAATAAAGGATGAAAATAATGAGTGATAATATTTATTTAAAAAGGCAAAATAATCTGAAAAATATTTTAAATGAAAAAAGCCTTGATGGTATGTTAATAACCAATTTGACTAATATTAGATATATATGTGGCTTTACAGGTTCAGCAGCCTCATGTTTAATTACACCAAGCGGCCAATATTTTATAACTGATGGAAGATATATAGAACAATCAAAAGCCCAGGTAAAAGGATTTGAAATATTTATTGATATGAATTCACATCTAAATCAAATAAAAGATAATAATCTCCTTCCTAATGGCCTTAAAATTGCTTTTGAGGGAGAGCATATGAGCTATACCTATTTCAAAGCAATTAATGAAAACTTTCCTAACGCGACATGGGAAAATTCATCAATGATTTTAGAAGATTTGGCTTCTGTTAAGGATAAATACGAATTAGATTGTATCCGTATTGCAGTTGAGGTCACAGATAAGGTATATGAAGAGATTTTACCGATGTTATCTCCGGGATATACAGAAAAAGATGTTGCGAATGCAATGGTTTCAAAGTATCGAAAATATTCTGAAGGAGAGGCTTATTCTCCTATCGTTGCTGCAGGGCCCAATGGTGCTCTACCACATGCAATCCCAACAGATAGAGAATTTCAAAATGGTGACTTTATTGTTAT
>CAZPIF010000001.1:0-33177 GCA_964586565.1 uncultured bacterium | reverse complement strand
CCACTTTCATTATTTATTGTAACTAGAAATTTAAATTTTTGTTTTGGACTTTTTAGTTACCATCTCTTTTTATGTATTGGGCCGCCTTTCCTTGGCATCCTTTTTATAATGGGACATAAATGGGTGGGTACACTAATGCAAGTAAATGAAATGTGTTTTGCTGCACTATTTTTATTCTTTCTTTTTGTTGGAATAAATGAGATATATCTAATATGGAAAAATAAAAAGCCCCTAAAGTCATAGAGGCTAAAATGCTCCGGAGGAGGGACTCGAACCCCCGACAAAGTGGTTAACAGCCACCTGCTCTACCAACTGAGCTACTCCGGAATAACTAAATTAAAATAAAAAAGATGGCGAATTTACTGTGTTTATGCACCCACTCAAAGTTACAATTCCTTCTCAGCCCGTAGTTTATTTTTATTATCAAGCATTGCAGAATCGACATGGTTCTGACTAATATATACTTTCCCATCTTCATTATGTGGTTCGCCAAAAACTGAGTGAAACGATTTTAAACCACCTAACCACTTTCTCTCATCAGAAAGATAAACCATATCTCCTACATCTGCAGACATTACTTCCATATCATTGATAGAAATTTCTACAGTATCATCTAAGCTCTCTTTAACAACCCATTGTAATTTTATTGATTCTCCTGGACGATCATTTGGTGCACCTCCTTTAAATATTTCTCTGGCTTTATTTAAAGACCACACAGTAAGGCCATCTGTTTTTTCTTCATTTGGTGGCGAGGTTAAAAATCCAACAATTACTCCAGAAGCAGAGCAGACTAATGTATTATATAAAGCTCTTATATAAGAGTAAGGTCTTTCGGGATTGAATTCAATACCATGGTCAAATGGTGATATGAAAATTTCAGGATACTTTCCACCTATTGCCATCAATACTGCACCTCCTAAAAAAGTCGCAATAGCGGCAGGAGTATTATATCGCTTCCAAAAGATTCCAAGAAAAATAGCCACAACTAATGGAGGTGTCATTGTGCTATGGAAAAAACCATGAGCCTCATAAAGAGTAGGAAAATTATCAAAAAATATAGTAGTAACTGCACCAATAGCTGTTGCTCCTGCAGAAACAATCATAGCAACTTTTAAATAATGTTTATCATCTTTATCCTTAACAAGAGGCCTGTATACATCATTTATAACCACTGCAGCAACAGCATTGATAAGAGTATCAACTGTACTCATTAGTGCAGCTGCAACAGCTGCAATTACAAAAGCAAAAACGACTTCGCTACCTGTTATTAAATAGGCAACCTGTGTAAAAACATGATCAAGTTTTGTTGCCGTGTTCCAAGCTTCAGGAGTAACGACACTTATAGCTTTCCCCACCCAGCCTGCATTAGAAACAACTATTGTTGAAATAGGCAGGAGAACAATGACATTAAATGCTGCAGCCTTACGACCTTCGTGTACCGATTTGCAAGCCATAAATCTCATTATCAGACCTTGATTCATAAATAAAAACCCAACAGATCCAGCTACACCATCTTGCCAAAAGATACCTACAAAATTGAAATTTGCGGGGTGATTAAAATGAGCAAGTGGCAACTTAAACTCTGGAGAAAGAGCATTCCAAAATATTGAAAAACCACCTACATAGTTAATGCCCATCAGAAAAACTATTATTCCTGCAAAAATTAAAATAAAACCCTGAGCAAGATCCGTAAAAATGACTGCAGTCTGACCACCAAAGGTGATATAAACTCCTGAAATAATGGCAACAATAAAAATAATTGTATATAAATCTAATCCTAAAAGAGGCTCTAAAGTTTTCCCCATAGTGAGAAAACCAATTGCAATATATCCAATCATATAACCAAGAATTGCGATAGTAGCTAATACTCTTACACCTGGATTAAAACGCCTTTCAAAATAATCAGGTATTGATCGTATTTTTGTGTAGTAGACAATCGGTAACCATCCAAAAAGAAATAGTGGCATAAAAAACCAATCATTCATGTAAGTCATAGTAGATGAAAAACCATGCTCATAGGCTTTTGCTGAATATTTTAAAAAACTATGACTCCCAACACCAGTTGCAACTATACTCATAGTTACTAACCACCACGAAAATCGTCTTCCACTGAAAAAAAAGTCTTGCGTGGTTTTATTATATCTAGCAAAGAAAGAACCAAAGCCTAAAACTAGAGTAAAATATCCAAAGATTATTACCCAAAAAAATGATGAAGTTTGAATTGAAGTTTCCAAAATTAAATTTTATTCGATTTAGTAAATACAGTAACTGCTAATTGCATAATCATTCCAACTAAAAATAGAGCAATAACTAATGAAATTATAGCTTTCCCAATAGCAGCAAAAGTAAAGAGACCATGTATTCCCATGTAATAAAGAAGACCAAAAATTAATATATAGAACCATTTTTTATGCCTAAGCCTATCTATATTTAAAGATTTAGATTTCAAAATAATAAACATACCTATACAAAAAATACCACCACCTACTATATATAGATATAAATATGGTAACCAAATACGATTAAAATCTAACATTTTATGCTTCCTTCTATTTTATCAAAATAGGGTTTTAAATTAGCCCATGTTTCTTGTAAACCTTCAACCATTACTTTCGTATTACCAACTACCGGCATAAAACTAGTATCTCCGATCCAGCGGGGTACTATATGATAATGTAAATGCTCTTCAATTCCAGCTCCACCAGCTTTCCCCAAATTAGCTCCAAAATTAAAACCCTCAGCGTTCATCGTTTCCTTTATTATACCCATAGAACAATTAGCGAGAGCCATGATTTCAGCATTTCCTGAAACGGAAATATCATTAGTGTCTGCAGTATGCATAAAAGGAGATATCATTAAATGTCCATTTGAATAGGGGTAAAAATTCATTATAATAAAAGATTCTTTACCTCTGTATAGTATGAGATTTTCATCATCGTCAGATGATTTTGATTTTTGGCAAAAAATACATTTTTTTTCCTTGGGTGTTCTAATGTAATCAATTCGCCAGGGTGCCCAAAGTTTATTCATCTTCAACTTTTTGCCTTTTTTGAATTACTTTTTGTTCATAATCTTTTGGCATTTTTTCATAGTGGCTTAGCGATTCAGAATGAATACCTCTACCACCCGTTAATGAACGTACTGTTGTAGCATAATGATATAACTCAGCCTGTGGCACTTTTGCCTTAATTATCTGAAAAGTACCATCTGCCTCCATACCCATTATCTTTCCCCGTTTCCCTGAAATATCTCCCATGATATCTCCCATGTATTCCTCAGGAATCTTTACCTCAATATCCATAATCGGTTCTAACAAACAAGGTTGCGCACTAAGAAAAGCTTCTCTAAATGCATGTTTTCCTGCTGTTTGGAATGCTATGTCTTTTGAATCAACTGGGTGCATCTTCCCATCATAGAAATCTACTTTGATATCAACAACATTTGATCCAGCTAAAATACCCTCAGCACATGCAGTTTTTACACCTTTTTCAACAGATGGAACAAATACACGGTCAACATTCTGCCCCACCAATGAATGTGTAAAGTCAATACCCTCTCCTTTTGGTCTTGGCTCAATTCTCATCCATACTTCAGCAAATTGTCCTGCCCCACCTGACTGTTTTTTATGTCGATATTTGGATGCGGCCTTTTTTGTTATTGTTTCTCTAAATGGGATCTTTGGTTCCTCAAGCTGAATATCAATTCCAAATCTTCTTTTCAATCGTTCTGTCGAAACGGTTAAATGTAATTCACCTTGCCCTGAAATAATTGTTTGATTTACTTCTGAATCCACTCTGTAAACAAAAGTGCTGTCTTCCTCATGAAGGGTTGCAAGGCCAATAGCAAGTTTTTCTTCATCGCCCTTAGCTGTTGGTCTAATTGCTGCATGTATATTGGGATTAGGGAGTGATAGTTCAGGAAGTTTAAGATGCTTACCAGAAGAAAGTGTATTGCCAGTGTGTGTATCTTTTAACTTTACTACCCCACCAATATCACCTGCAAATAACTGATCAACTTGTGTCCTGTTTTTACCATTTAGTAAAAACATCTGCCCAAACCTCTCATTAATATTCCGATTTGTGTTGTAATAATCTTTCCCGGTTTTTACTTTACCAGAATAAACTCTGAAAAAAGAAAATTCACCAATATGTGCTTCAGACATAGTTTTAAAAATTTGTAGTACAGTATCATTACCATCAAGCGAAACATCTACATCATTACCTTGCTCATCATGAGCAGTAACTGTTTTTCTATCATCAGGAGAAGAACCATATTTTGAAATAAAATCACAAACGCGTGCAACTCCTATATTAGTGGTAGAAGAAGTACAAAATAAAGGCACAAATATCTGGTCTTGAATAGCTCTGTGGATTCCATTCCTCATCTCCTCCTCAGTAAGGTTACCTTTCTCAAAAAATTTTTCTAACAGGGTATCATCTGATTCAGCTACATATTCAATTAATTCTTCATGGAGAGTCTTCACTTTCTCTTTTAATTCATCTGGTAATTCACCCTCAGTCATTTTCCCAGAACCATTATTCTCATAGGAAATCAATTCTGTCCTCAATACATCAACATTCTGATTATAACCAGGACCCTCATTTACAGGTAGTTGCATTGGGAAAATATTGTTTCCAAATCGTCTTCGAGCTTGAGCAAGAATTTCTTCAAATTTTGTATGCTCTCTGTCTAATCCGTTGACCACCAACATTTTAGGAATGCCCAACTTAGAGGCATGACTCCACATTGTCTCTGTGCAAACTTCTACTCCATTTACTGCATGAATGGCAATAACAGCCATATCAACTACATTTAGTGCTCCTAACGCTTCGCCTATAAAATCAGAATAGCCTGGAGTATCAATAATATTAAATTTTTTGTCTTTCCATGTCATATGAAGAGGTGTATTGTGGATAGAAATTTGTCTTGCTTTCTCTCCAGAGTGATAATCTGAAGTCGTGGACCCATCTTCTATTATTCCTAAGCGGTTAATCTCTTTGCCAAGCTTAAGCATTGCTTCTGTTAGGCAAGTTTTTCCTGAGGCACCATGCCCTACAACTGCGAAGTTCCTTATATCTGATGATGAAAATTGTTTCATGCTATATCCTCATAAATATAATATATATATAAAAAACAGAAGGTGGTGATTGTAACAACTCAAGTAACTAAAATCAAGAAATTTAAAGATCTAAGGTTCTATACTCTTCAATGAAAGCTCTTGCTGCTGGGACCATGTATATTTTATCTAAATCAAATTCTAAATAGCAATTCGCTAATGTCTTTAAACGTTGCTCAATTGGTTTCATTTTGTTTACGACTATGACTGTCTCATTATGTACTTTACATATTCCACCTAAAAAATCGCCCTTACCTTTAAGTATCCTAAGCCCTAAACGTTTAGCAATTTCTTCAAGTTCACTATACAGTTTTTCATTTTTCATTATACTAATTTATTTCTACCATTATTTTTTAAGTATTCAACCATAGATTTAATATCCTCTACTTTATTTTCTGGCACAACAAGAGTAGCATCATCTGTACTGATGACAACCAAATCGCTGGCTCCAATAATGGCTGTAAATTTTTCTTGAGAAAATATAAGATTATTTTCCCCATTCATTACATGACCTTTTCCTCTAATAACATTCTTATTTTTTTTGTCACCAAATATCTCGTAAATCGCATTCCAAGACCCTATATCATTCCAACTGAACTTACCCTCAACTACATAAATATTAGAAGCCTTCTCTAGTAGGCCATAATCAATCGATTCAGGTTCAATAATCTTCCACAAATTATTAAAGTTTTGACCAGAATTTATTTTTGGAGCTATCTTGATCAATGTTTCATATAAATCAGGGATATATGTTTTTATACTTTCCATAAATGTAGAAACTTTCCAAAAAAACATGCCTGCATTCCAAAAAAAATCACCACTTGATATAAAACGTTCGGCAAGTTTTTGATGAGGTTTTTCAGCGAATGTTTTTACATGGTAAGCGCCTATATGATCTTTCTCACTTTTATCATCATATTGAACATAGCCATATGCTGTAGATGCATGATCTGGCTTTATTCCAATCGTAACAAGGCTATCTCCCTTATTTGCAAGGTAATATGCAGTATTAATTGCTTTCTCAAATTTTTGATGACCGACAATCAAATGATCCGCAGGAAAGACACCCATAACATTATCAGGTTCGTTTAATGAAAACATTGAAGCCATCATACCAATCGCAGGAGCAGTATTCTTTCCTGAGGGTTCGACTATAACATTATCAACATCAATACCTTTAATTTCAGTAGTGATTTGATCATAAAGCTCTTTGCGTGTAATAATATATATTTTTTTAATTTTTTTAATTTTTTTTAGACGATCAACAGTCATTTGAAGCATAGATTTTTCACCGATTATGTTCAATAATTGTTTTGGTCTCTTTGCTCTACTATATGGCCAAAAACGACTACCAATACCACCGGCAAGAATTACACAATTCATATTAATTATCTAAATCCAAAATAATATTATCCATTTGAATTTCCCAATTTGCTCTAATTTTTATTGTGTCAGGATAGTTATAAAACCATTCAGAGGAATAATAGGGTTGAATTTGGCCTGATGAATATTTTTTATTGTTATCTTTATCCTTAAAAAGCATTAAAGAATAATTTCCTTCTGGTATACGTTGTATATTTATTTTACCATCAGAAATTACATATGTTCCTAAAGCCGAATGTTCTTTTTTCATTTCTGTTAATTCTGCAGTAAGAATATGTGGTAAATAATCAGGAAGATTAAGCATTAATGACCCAAATCCTGTAAAGTCATTTGTTCTAAATTCTATAGATACTATTGAATCTTTCAATGCCTTTCCAAAAAATGGATTGATGCCTTTATTCCTAATATTTAAGGTGTAGGTGCTTTTTGGATCCCAGTTATTTTTTGGAATAATATTTACTAATAACGGCGTCTCTTGTTCATATTCAATTGGGATTGATAGTGAATCTTTAGAGATTGAAAATACAGTAAGAGCACTATTTAATTCTATCAAGCTGGAAAAAACAATTTTTAATGGTTTTATATTATCAGATTCTATAGGATGATAATAATTTGCTTGAGGTTTCAATATCGAAAGATAATTTGTATCAGGTTTAGTATCCATTCTAATCTTTACGCTACCTGAGTCTAGTAAAATTTTTGAACCATCTAGAAATTCTTGAGCCTCAATTATAATGTTATCACTTTTTAAATTACCAATATTAAAGTTTATTTTATTACTACTTAAGGGATCGGGGAAAACATCAGCATCCACAACCAAAGAACTATCATCAGAAAAAGAAAATAATAATTTATTTTCTATTTCATTTATATCATCAGAAAAATTAATACTACCCCAAGATTCTATAACAGGCTCCGCACCTGTCATTCTAACAGCTCCTACACGATCAGGTATTTTAATATTAACATCTGTTTTATTTTTCCCATCTGTGATCTCAATTACTGAAAACCAACTCATACCATGGACCATTTTACTTGGGATAAATGGCAACCTAGACATCTTTCTATCTAAGCCTAATATTCTATAATTACCCGGTGATAGAAATTTGAATTCATAATATCCATCATCATCTGCATCAATGATATAATCTGGTAACCTATTAAAAAAAGATAAAGAATCAGCAGGGTTTTGAATTTTCCATAACTGCAAAGATGACTCCTTTGTGTAATACACTTTGCCTGAGATTAAACCTTTATCAATTTTGGAGCCTGTTGAAAATGCTACTTGAATTCCCTGTGCAATTTTTACGTTATGTTCATCACTTAAATTCCTGTTGATGACAATAATGTAGGTTTGATTAAATAATAAAGAATCAGAAAATTCAATTATTACTCTTTTCCCTTTATAGCTAATCACTGGTTTTTTAGCTAGAATTGGCAGGATATCAAAGCTTTGTTCAATTGTATTCTCATTTAAATATTCTGAAAAATTTAACTCAACTGTTTTACTATTAAAGTTTACAGTACCATTTGGAGGATTTACTTCCACCAGCTCAGGTGGGATATCATCTATTGGTCCACCAGGCGGTGCCATAACCGCAGCACAAGAAAGAAAAAGGACAAACGATAAATTGAAAATAAAATACTTGCTAAATTGCATTAATAATATGATTTATCTTTTTTAAAATTTATTGGAATCTCTTTTTTATAGGTAATTTTTGTTTTTGAAATATTTAATGTGATACACCACACTTTAACGCCTACTTGATGCGCATGTAATAAAGCCTTTGAAAATTGCGGGTCTCTTTTCCACATTGGCTGGAATGAATTTGCATCTGGTCTTTGACAAACAAATAATATACCAGCGTGCCCTCCTTCCTCTACTATTTTCCCTAATGCCATTGCATGACTCATGCCTCTTTTTGTGACTGCATCAGGAAATTTTGCAATTTTATTTTTTACAAAAGTAACAGATTTAACCTCTAAATAAAAATTGTTGTTATTATGATCACAAAGTAGAAAATCAAATCTATGTCGATCTACTTTTACTTCTGGCCTTACTAATTTGTATGTTTTAAATATAGGAATATTATCATTTTCTAATGCATGTTTTACAAATGTATTAGGAAGAGTTGAAACCAATGAAATCAACCTTCCATTATGATTAACCATTACTGTTGTATATGATGTTTTTCGTTTTGCAGATTTTACAGGTCTTACTAATAATTTTGCACCAGGGATAAGTAATTCTTTAAGTCTTCCAGGATCAGGTAAGTGGCTACTATGTACTTCTTCATTAAGCCTTATTAGAGTAATAAAACGATTAGGCCTTTCAATGAAAGTTGCAGATATTAAGGGTCCATCAATATTCATTATATATCCTAAGTTTAAGTTATTTATCTGTCATCTGTTAATACAAAATTATTTGTAAATTTCTATGCAATTAGATATATATATGCCTTTAGTACCTCCATATATTAAGAAGTTAAAAAATTACATACCTGGAAAGCCAATAGATGAAGCCCAGAGAGAATCTGGAATAAAAAATATTATTAAACTAGCTTCAAACGAAAACCCCAGAGGAGCTTCCCCTAAGGCTATTGAAGCAATTATAGATTCAATGAAAAATGTTCATCGTTATCCAGATGCATCTGGTTTTTATCTTCGAAGTAAGCTAGCTAAAAAATATAATTTAAAAATTGATAATGTTGTTTTAGGCTCTGGTTCAGAGGGTATAATGTCAACAATTATGCGTACTTTTCTTCTAAGCGATGATGAGTTGATTAGTGCAAAAAATTCTTTTATTGGTTTTCGCGTTTTAGCGAATTCTTCAGGTCGAAGGACTCACTGGGTTCCTATGAAAAAACATCGATATGACTTAGAAAAAATGGCCAATAAGATAACAGATTATACAAAAATAATCTATATAGCTAATCCTGATAATCCAATGGGTACATATATTACAAAAAAAGAGTTTGATGAATTTTATTCATATATTCCAGAAAGAGTATTAATTATATTAGATGAAGCATACTTTGAATTTGCAAACAGTCTTTCTGATTATCCTGATTCAATGCACTATAGATACGATAATGTAATTACTCTGCGGAGCTTTTCTAAAGCATATGGTCTAGGTGGTGTGAGAATTGGATATGGTTTTGCTCACGAAGACCTTATAACAAATTTATTAAAAGTTAAAGTTCCTTTTGAACCTTCACTGCTAGCGCAGGTTGCAGGAGTGGCAGCTCTAGATGATAACAAATTTTTAATCGAAACAGTTAACTTAAACAAAAAAGGAATACAATATTTTATTGAAGAATTTGATAAATTAGGTATCAAGCATATATCCTCAGCCACCAATTTTGTTACAACTATTTGGGAATTTGAAGAAATAGCTTCCCGAATCTCAAATACTCTACTAAAATATGGTATTATAGTAAGAGAACTTTCTTCATTTGGGTGGCCAAATTGTATTCGAATATCTGTAGGAACAGATTATGAAAATAAAACCTTCATAAAAACTCTAAAAAAAATATTGTGAAAAATCGATGTATTCAATAAAAGGTTTTAACCATTGTGAACTATATGTTGGCAATGCCAAACAGACCGCATACTTTTATAATAAAACAATGGGATTCAAAACTATTGCCTATCGTGGTCTTGAAACCGGTTCTAGAGATAGGGTTAGTTATGTTCTCAATCAAGGTAAGATTTTTTTAGTTGTTACATCACCACTAGAAATGAATACAAAAATAGGTAGCCATATTGACAAACATGGTGACGGAATAAAAGATGTTGCTTTTACGGTCAATGATGCTGAAGAAGCTTGGAAATTATCTTTGGAACGTGGTGCTAAAAGCGCAAAAAAACCAACTCAAATCAAAGATGAGGATGGTGAAGCAATCGTTTCTTCAATTCAAACATTTGGAGATACAGTTCACACATTTATCGAACGTAATAATTATAACGGGACTTTTTTACCTGGCTATAAGGGGAAAAAATCAAATCTTGATTCAGAATTAATTGGCTTAATTCATATAGACCATGTAGTTGGAAATCAGGCAGAGGGCGAGATGCAACCTGTCTGTGATTTTTATGAAAAAGTTTTCGGATGGCATCGATTTTGGACAGTTGATGATAATGATATTACTACAGAATACTCCTCCCTGCGTTCGATAGTTATGGCAAATGAAAATGAAATAATAAAAATGCCCATAAATGAACCTGCTGATGGTATAAAAAAATCCCAAATACAAGAGTTTATTGATTATTATTCAGCCGCAGGTATTCAGCACTTAGCTTTGTCAACAAAGGATATCATTACTTCTGTTGAAATAATGAGAAAGAATGGAGTTGAATTTCTACCAACTCCAGATTCCTATTACGATAACCTCACTAGTAGAGTTGGAGAAATAAACGAAGATATCGATAAATTAAAAGAATTGGGTATCCTGGTAGATAATGATGAAAATGGTTATATGCTGCAAATATTTACTAAACCATTGCAAGATAGACCTACGCTTTTTTTTGAAATAATACAAAGAAAGGGGTCAAACAGTTTTGGAAAAGGTAATTTCAAAGCACTATTTCAATCAATAGAAAGAGAACAAGAAAAAAGAGGGAATCTTTAAATGAAACTCGCCACCTACAAATATAAAGGAGAACAAACACCAAGGTTTGGTTTTAAAAAGTTTAATCATATTATTGATATCAAGAACTGTGCAAAATGGTTAGATGAAAAACATGGGGATGCTTCTGCAATAGAAATTCCATCATCGTTAAAATTGGCACTTCATAACTGGAAATTAAATTTTGAAAAGATAAAGAGACTAGAAGCTTCTGTATCTAATGATAATCTTTATGAAAAGACTGAAAACGGAAAACATATTGCTAAACTAGAATCAGAGATAGAGCTAATGGCTCCAGTACCAAACCCTCAGTCTTTTAGAGACTTTTATGCTTTTGAACAGCATGTTCGTTCTGCCAGGAAACTTCGTGGTCTTGAAATGCATCCAGATTGGTTTAAAATCCCTATATTTTACTTTTCTAATCCAGTTGCTATTTTTGGACATCAATCAAATATTTCATATCCAACTGGAACAAAAGAATTAGATTTTGAACTTGAGTTTGCAATAATAATTGCAAATGGTGGTTCTAATATTTCTGCTGCAAATGCAGGCGATTATATAGCAGGTTATACCATATGTAATGATTGGTCAGCAAGAGATCTTCAGAGAGAGGAGATGGCAATGAGTCTTGGACCAGCAAAGGGAAAAGATTTTGCAACCAGCTTTGGCCCGTATATGGTAACTCCAGATGAACTTGAAAACTCAATGGATAAAAATAATAAATTGCACCTTCGCATGACATGCCATATAAACGGTGAATTAATTTCCGATGGTAATACAAATGATTTATATCATCCATTTGAAAAAATGATAGAACGCGCTTCAATGAATACAGAACTAAAATCAGGTGATTATTTGGGCTCAGGAACTGTTGGTACAGGTTGTATTCTCGAACTAAGACCTGAGAATACTAATGGGTGGATTAAAAAAGGAGATATTATCAGACTTGAAGTAGAACATCTCGGTGTTTTAGAAAATAAAATAGTATAATCAACCATGCCATTTTATCAAAAACAAGGTGAAATACCTTTTAAAAAACACACTCAGTTTAGAAGTAAAAAAGGTGAACTAATTTGGGAAGAGTTAGTTAGCCGTGGAGGGTTCAGTAGTATCTACTCTAATATTTATCATATAAACCCTCCGACCTCTATCAAAACTATAGGTGAAATAGATAATTATGAATTACTTCCAGTAAATGATAAACATAAACCTTTGCATCTTGATTCATCAAAAATAAAATCCAAAGGTGATTGTATTTCTGCAAGAGTACCACTTTTTTATAATAATGATCTCATTATATCAAAAGCACATGTTAATCATTCAATGGATCTACTTTATCGCAATGGATACGCTGATGAAATTCTTTTTATACATGAAGGGAGTGGATATTTTCAATCAAATTTTGGTGATATTGATATAAATGAAGGTGATTATATTGTAATACCTAGAGGTGTAATTTGGAAAATGGTAGTTAAAAATAAATTAAAAATACTTTTTATTGAATCCAAAGCTCCAATTGAAACACCTGAACGTTATAGAAATAATTTTGGACAGCTATTAGAGCATGCACCATTTTCTGAGCGTGACATTACCACACCAAAACTTGTTTCACCAATCGAAAATAAATCAATCGATGTTATAGTCAAGCTATCTAACGGTTTTCAAACATATACATATCAACACCACCCATTTGATGTTTTAGGATGGGACGGTTATTACTTTCCATATTCATTCAATATAAATAATTTTATGCCAATAACAGGAAAAATTCACCAGCCTCCGCCAGTACATCAAACCTTTCAAAGCAAAGGCTTCGTTATCTGCTCTTTTGTTCCTCGATTATTTGACTATCACCCCGATTCAATACCTGCTCCATACGCCCACAGCAATGTTGATTCAGATGAAGTAATTTATTATGTTGATGGCGAGTTTATGAGTCGAAAAGGAATTAAAAAGGAATCTTTAACCTATCACCCGATGGGGCTTCCACATGGGCCACAGCCTGGTAAAATAGAAGAATCCATAGGCAAAAAAGAAACAAATGAATTTGCGGTTATGATTGATACATTTGAAAAATTGAATCTTACAAAGTCAGCAATACAGATCTCTGATGAAAATTATCCATTCTCATGGTTTATTAAATGAAATTTGACCCTGGCGATTTGTCCTTTACTGATGTACATAAATTGATGATCGGGTCTATAGTTCCTCGTCCAATCGCGTTTGTATCAACTATATCAAAAGATGGGAAAAATAATATTGCACCATTTTCTTACTTTAATGGAGTATGCTCAAAGCCTCCAACTATTATGTTTGCTCCAGCTAGACGTGGATGGGATGGTAAAGAAAAAGACACACTAGTCAATATAAGAGATAATAAACAATTTGTAGTAAATATTGTTTCTGAAAGTATCGTAGAACAAATGGTGATGTGCGCTACTGATTTTGATCCAAATGTAGATGAATTTGATATATCTGGACTAAATGCTCAAACATCCAAAAAGGTTTTGCCTCCAAGATTGAAAGAATCCAAAGTAAGTTTTGAATGCGAACTAAACCAAATCGTTGAGATAGGTGATAAAAATCCGGGAAGTGGTTTTATTGTAATTGGAACGGTAGTACTCTTTCATATTGACGATTCTATTTATGAAAATGGTCATATTCGACTAGATAAACTTGAACCAATTGGTAGACTCGCTGGTAATTGGTATACAAGACCAAATGATAATTTTGAAATTATTCGAAAAATAAAACCCAAATAATAAATTACCCTTTGAATAGATTGTTATATAACGTCTGCTATCTATTCTATAACAATATCTATATTTTTACCCGTGAATACAAAGCTAGAAAAAAAGATATATAATGCGCAGTGTATAGGAAATGTTGAACCTATCGAATATATGACACCATATCCTTCAATGAGATCCCTTGTTGAAGGACAAACTATTAAATTTTCCGATCAGCTTATTATACAGGAAAAAAATATTACCAATCGAAGATTTTTTTGCTATGTCCAACAAACAAGTAATTGGTTAGAAAGCTTAGGTTTAAAACCAAAAGATAGAATAATTATGCCAAATCTTAAATATCCTCAATCAGAGATTCTGTTATATGGGATATGGAATATAGGTGCCTCTGTAGTTTTACCTGCAAAAATAAATTTTGACGAAATTAAGAAAAAATCTGATGCCAAAGACCTAATCACTTCTACCACAAATCTATTTAATAAAATAAAAAAATATTCAAAAAGTTTTGAGCCAAAATACAAACCTTTACTTTATGATGAAGCAGTACTGTCTTTTGAGAAGAGCCATGGTATCAGGTTGTCTCACTACAATCTATTAATAAATGCTAGTGGAATACAAAAAGCGATTGGAATAAAAAGCCGAACTCACATTCACTGTGATGTTTTATACGGTACAACATACTGGGTGGTGTTTAAAGCCATACTTCCAATATACTGCGGATGCGTCTATGATAGTATAGAACCAGATTTAACTATTGGATTATCAGGGAATGACTATAACATTAGATTAGATTTAAAAAAGATAGATATGTTCAATGAAAATGATATTGCTATATGTATAGAAAACTCTGCCGCACTATCAATCGGTAAAAAACCTATACACTTAACGGAATATAGCCTTGGTTCTGACTCTATAAAAATCAAAGGACATTCTGTAATGTTAGGATATCTGGATGCTTCAATTAATGAGAAATCTTTTATCGGTAATAGCTTGAATATATCTTTTTAAACTATGTTTGATAGAACTTGTGCAGCATGTTCTTTTGGTTTAACCTTCTTATAAACCTTCTCAATTACGCCATCTTCATCAATCAAATAAGAGACACGATAGATACCCTCGTACTCTTTACCCATGAATTTTTTTGGACCAAATGCGCCGTAAGCTTTTATAGTTATTTTTTCTGGATCGGAGAGCAATAAAAAGGGGAAATTCTGTTTATCACAAAAGTTTTTTTGAGCTTTGCTTGAGTCTCCACTTATTCCAATTATTTCTGTATTTTTCTCTTGAAAATTTTTGTACTCATCCCGGAGTACTTGACCTTCAATTGTTCAACCTGGAGTACTAGCTTTAGGAAAAAACCAAACTAGTACTTTTTTTCCTTTAAAATCGCCTAAGGTTACTGGATTACCATTTTGGTCATACAACTGAAAATCTGGTGCTTTATTGCCTTCTGATAACATTAATATCTCCAATTCAATATTATAATAAAACCTTTGACCATTTTATACGGTCATCTTTTGAAAATAGCATACTGTAGACTGCTGAAATTCCTTCTTTTTGGCCATTCCAAACAAGAGTTTTAAATGCTTTATCATATTCAACCCACTTAAAATCACAATGCTCTTTTGAAAGTATAACTTTTTCCTCGCGAACCTCAATCCCAAAAACAGGAACTAGATTAATTCTATCTCCATGAGTCTCGTAAAACCTACTAACATGATCTGCTACAAACATTCTAAAAGGTTCTAAGCCTGTCTCTTCTTTTAATTCACGAACCGCGGCCTCTGTAGCAGTTTCACCTGGTTCTATCTTACCCGCAACTCCTTGCCAGAGGTGTTCATAGATTTTAGTCTCTGCGCGTTTTAATAGTAGAAAATTGATACCATCATTCGTTTTTCTAAATACGTAAGCATCTATTACTCTAGAAATAATTTGAGACATTACATCCCTTTATTCTGATACATTTTATTTAGCGTTAATTTCGCCCAATCTTCAAATGTATTATTTTCAATATTCTTTCTTATTTCAGTAATTAAATCATTATAGAAAACCAGATTAAGTGTTGAGGCGATTCTTAAACCAAGAATCTCTTTTATACTAAATAAATGCCTAATATAGGCACGCGAAAAAGAATGACCCCAAGGATGAGAACTAAGAATATCAATTGGATTATGGTCATTTTTAAATTTTTCATTTTTAATATTGATAACCCCATTTGATGTAAAAATATGACCATTTCTTCCATTCCGAGTTGGCATAACGCAGTCAAACATATCGACACCTCTTTTTATAGATTCAATTAGGTCAGATGGCCTACCTACACCCATCAAATAGCGAGGCTGGTCTTCTGGAAGCAATGTATCACATAATTCTATAGTATCTAACATCGCATTCTTTTCCTCACCAACTGCAAGTCCACCAATAGCCATTCCACATGATGATTCACCAACTAATTGTTCAATACTCATTTTTCTAAGGTTTTTATCAACACCACCCTGGACTATAGGAAATATTATTTGTTCATGGTCATAATACTCTGGATTCTGTCTTAGCCATGATGAGCAACGCAACATCCAGTTTGTTGTCCTTTTAACAGAATTTTTCAGAGTCTCATAATCTGAATTTCCTGGTGGACAATCATCAAATGCCATTATTATATCAGATCCTAACGCTCTCTGAATTTCCATAGATTTTTCTGGAGTGAACATATGTCTGCTACCATCTAAATGTGATTTGAATTCAACTCCATCATCTGATATTTTATTTAATTTAGAAAGAGAAAAAACCTGAAAACCACCACTGTCTGTTAAAATTGGTCTTTGCCAAGATATAAATTTATGTAAACCTCTAGCTTCTTTAATAATTTTAGTACCAGGCCTCAAATATAAATGATATGTATTCCCAAGAATTATTTTAAAATCAATTTTTTCAAGTTCATCAGGGCTCATTGTTTTCACAGAGCCTGCTGTACCTACAGGCATGAATACTGGGGTTTCTATGTCGCCATGATTAGTTTCTAAAATCCCTAGTCGGGCTCTGGAATTTGGGTTAATCTTATTTATTGTAAATTTCAAAAAAGACTAAAATAATAATTTAAATGCATCCTTGACATGGTCAACTGGTTTCAATTGCATACCTAAACTTAATTTATCTATATTTTTATTGATGCTTGAAGATGGAACTAGTGCAACTTGAAACCCTAGGGACTTTGCTTCACTTAATCGATGTCTAATACGATTTATTGAACGTACTTCTCCTGCTAAGCCAACTTCCCCACATAATACAATACTCTTATCTACAGTTTTATCCATTATACTTGAAGCGATTGAAGAAATAATTGCTAAGTCTAGAGCTGGATCATCGATTTTAAGTCCGCCTACCAAATTAATAAAAACATCTTTATTGCCCATAGGAAGACCCATTCTTTTTTCTAATACAGCAATTAACATATTCAATCTTTTATAATCAAAACCATTTGAATTGCGCTGAGGTGTACCATAATTAGCATTAGTAACTAAAGCCTGCACCTCTACAAGAATCGGACGAGTTCCTTCAAGCGAAGGGTATATAGTTGTACCAGCAATATCTGTGCTACGTTCTGCTAAAAACATTTCAGAAGGGTTTTTGATTTCTTCAAGACCTTTCTCACTCATTTGAAATATTCCCACTTCATGAGTTGCACCAAATCTATTCTTCTCTGATCTCAACATACGATGATTATATCTATCATCTCCCTCCATATAAAGGACCGTATCTACCATATGTTCGAGCATCTTAGGTCCAGCAATTGTACCTTCCTTAGTGACATGCCCAACTATTAATATCGATACATTTTTTAGTTTGGCTTGTTCTAATAATTTTTGTCCACAATCACGAATCTGACTTGGTGATCCAGGCAATGAATCAAGCTCTGAATTCATAATAGTCTGAATAGAATCAATAATCAAAATTTCAGGATCAACGCGTTCTAGATGGAAAAATATTCCCTCTAAATCATTCTCCCCAGAAAGAAATAAATTTTCTGGTGATATGTTTAACCTTTTTGCCCTTAGAGCGACTTGTTGCTCGCTCTCTTCTGCAGATATGTAAAGAGATTTCTTTTGTAATCCAGAACAAATATGTAAAGCTAATGTTGACTTTCCAACACCGGGGTTACCCCCTAAAAGAATCAATGATCCGGGCAGTAGTCCCCCTCCAAGCACTCTATCGACCTCATTTAAACCAGTACTCGATCGTACCCCAGGATCCGCATTTAGAATTTCATTTAAAGAGCTTGATTCTCTTTTATTCAGTTTTATTTTTTTACTTTTATACTTTTTAAACTCTGATAGAGAGCCCCATTCTTTGCATGAAGGACACTGACCATTCCATTTTGCAAAATCATCTCCACAGGCATTACATAAATATGCTATTTTATTATTTTTTACTGCCATAATTATGATATATTGTTATATAAATAAGTTACAGAAAGGATACTTACCAGTCAGGACCCAAAGAAAAATACCATTGAGGTTTGGAGTATCCATTTGGATTTTTATCCCAGGCCATTTCTATTTTTAATAAAAAATATCCTAGATTTATCTTTGTCCCAAGTCCAGCTGTTGTAACCCATGGAGAATAATTCCCTAGATCATTTGATCCATACCTATCTGGCCAAGTTCTTGTATTAAACTCTTTAGGACTATTCCAGGTAGCACCAATATCCATAAAGGCATGGCCCCGAATATTGCCAAAAATCATTTTTAAAGGAAAACCCAGAGCAAGATAATTTATAAATGGAAACCTGATTTCTAAATTAAATAAAGAAGCATTATTACCAAACCTTTCTCCAAAACGCGCACCTCTTAGAGGCCAAGCATATTCTGTAAAATAGACATCATGAATAAGCGTTGCGTTTGAAGTATCTAATATTACTTCCCTAAAATTACTATTATCTTTTACCCCATTTGTTTCACCACCTCCTCCTAAGAGGTAAGGTACCCCCCCAAGGAAGAAATTTTGTTTATCATTTCCAAGACTCTTACCTAAAAATGCACGAACAGCAAATGTATAATTTTTCCCAATTCTCCAGTATTTTCTTATATCAGATTTTACTGTTTGAAATTCTAAATTATTAGAACCATAACCAGGACTAGCAGTAATTGTTGTATTTTGTCTGAACCCATCTACTGGACCAGTAAAACCAAAAACTGAATTATCATATACCCAACTTAGTCTTGGTAGAATGGTGGAATACGTTGACGAATATGTTTGTGAGTATTCAGCTTGACCAAAATTATTTAGACCCTGCTCTAATATAGAATAATTTATATTATGCCATGAAAAACCATAATCAAGCCTTTGAAAACGACTAAATGGTTGCGATACTGTACCTTGTAATCCGTAGTGCCTTAAGCGACCAATTGACCAATAATCAACCGAAAAAAAGTTTGCATTTTGAAATGCAGTAAAATAATAATCCATCTTATTTTTTAAATAGCCATATTGGAAGAAGTAATCACTGTTTTCAAGAGTTAACACCATTTCAGTCCCAAAAGCTATCTGGTGATCACCCAATATATCACTGAAAGCAAAGTATGTCATTCCGCTTGTGCCAAATACATTGCTTATCTGGAGATTACCACTAACTAAATCTAGAGTGAATCTTGTTTTATATGTTTTTGGAATGTACTGACCATCCACTTTAGCAGAGTCTAAAGAAATAAGTTCCTCTGCGGTATCAGCATCATCAATTACTGAATTATAATGCTGATATCCACCAGCAAAAATCCAGTTAGAATAGTTTCCCTCTTCAATTCTATCATCTTTTACGATTGACTTATGTTTCCTTAGATCTGTAATTATATTATTTACAGACTCCTCTTCCTTGTTGAGAATGAATTGAGTGGGCTCTACTGATTTCTTTTTTAATTTTAGAGGATTAGCCAAACTATATAAATCCCAACCTATTCCTGAATAACCAGCAAAAATTAAAGTTTTATCATCTTTGCTTATTGTTGGTTGCTGAAGACCGGTTAGGACATTTGTGATTGGATATGGCTGCAATAGGTGTGCTTCAGATTTAGAAAAATCGTCTAGTGGGTGTACAAAAAGATTCCACACACCATTATAATCAGCAGTATAAAATAAAGAATTACTAGTATTTGCCCAAACAGGATGAGATTCATTGTGTTTAGTATTTGTAACTCTTCTTATTTCTTTGCTATTGCTGTTAACTATATATATGTCTGTTTGGCCATAATCATGGTTGAACATAGAATTTTCATAATCCCCTTTTACATTATCTCCTCTATCAGAAACGAACACAATTTCTGTTCCTTCATTATTCCAAGATGGATAAGCATCAGAAAATATATCGTTTGTTATTTTTCCTATGGATTCATCGTCTAAATTAAATATATAAACATCGCTAGAGATTCCAGACTGTCCAATGAATGCAATTTCATTTTTTTTAGGATTCCATGATGCTGAAAAAACTGCATCCATGCCAATCTCATATTTTTTACTCTTTCTAGTGTCTACATCAATAATATGTAATACATCTCCCTTACCCGCTTTTGCTGCTAAAACGATTTTTTTACTGTTAGGCGACCAAGATATACCGGGCTGAAGCCATTTTAATTCTTCAAAATCAACGGTGCGATTGCCTTTTACCAACTTCTTTATTCTCTTACCAGTCATAGCATCCAATATGTGTATATCAAAATAACCATTTTCATCTGTTAAAACTGCCACCATACTACCATCTGGAGAAATAGATGGACTTACATTATAAAAATTATTGGATTTTTTATGATCTGTTAATCTTTCGGATATGTCCTCAATGGGGTCGCGGTCTTTAACATCAGGCCAATACTCTTTTTTTAGGTATTTATGCCATTGCTTTGTTAAATCATCATAATTCATACCAAGCGCGCTTTCATAACCTTTTTGATCGTTTTGAGTCCTCTTCATTGATCTAAAAATATCTCCAATCTTTTCCCTTCCATATTTACCTGATATGAAACGCCAAAGAGATTGTCCGCCTTTATAGGCCATAAAGTAATTCAATTCTTTTACTGACGGCATGCGTTCATGAACAGATATATCTCTCATTATCATATCAGCTTTTGTATCCCAATCCGAGCTCAAATATTCAGCAAGACCTTCATTAGACCATATGGGGACTCGAATTTTTGTTCTACTTGACACAACATTTTGCATTCTACCGCCATAAACCATATCATTGATCATAGCATGAACTAATTCATGGTGAATGACATGGCGAAACTGTTCGTAGTTTCCCTCAAATGGAAAAACAACTCTATTTTTAAATAATTCTGTAACACCTCCTACACCTTCACGCATATAAGTTTGTACAATGTTTGTTTGTTGAAACTCATTATGAGAATTATAAACCATGATTGAAACACGTCTTTTTAAGTCCCATCTTAAATGAATAGATATTTGCTCATAAGATGCCTCAGCAACCTCTGCAGCAAATTCAGCTAGTTTTATTTGGTCATTATAGTAATAAATATCAAAATGAGGCGTTTGTATATAATTCCAATCAAAATCAATATATTGAACTTTATTTTGTCCAAAGGACTGAGCATTTAACCCCGAAATAAAAAGAATTATTAATAATAATTTTATCTTCATAAAATATTGATATGTATACATTTGGTGATTATGAATTCCATTTTTCTTATTAAATGTAATTGTTAAAAAATAATACTTGAACAAATTTAGATAATTTCACCATTATAATTATGTTAAAATCTTTTATTACTCAAACTAGAATTCTGAAGGTGTTATCATGAATATTATGGTAATTTACCATTTATTAACAGTATATCTATAAAATGAAAATATCACTTTGTTCAAAAATAATTTTTATTGCAACCCAAATACTCAGTTAAGTTTCGACCTATATGAATACACCTGTCTATTTTATTTCTGATATCCATTTAAGGCTATCCTATGATGGCGCTGAAAAAAAACGAAGAGAAAAACTTTATCGCCTATTAGATATAATAAAAGATAATAGAGGAACATGTTTTTTTGTAGGCGATCTATTTGATTTTTATTTTGAGTACCCCCACTTAATACCTAAATCATATTCCGATTTCTATAGTAAAGCCAAAGAACTGAAAGACGATGGAATAAGCTTATATTTTCTTGCTGGCAACCACGACTATTGGGTAGGAGATTATATAAAAAATGAAGTAATGGATGAAGTATATCTTAATGATCATAGTATTGAGATTAATGGCAAGAAATTTTACATAACACATGGGGATGGGATCCTAAGTTGGGATCATGGATATCGATTGTTGAAAACTATAACACGATCAAAGCTCTTTGTCCAACTTTTCAAATGGCTACACCCCACTATAGCGTACAAAATTGCGAATTACATTTCAAAAAGTGGAAAACGATCAACTAATGAATCTGAATTTGATAATGATATTCGAAAAGAACTCCAAAAATTTGCAGAAAAAAAGTTTGATAATGGCTTTGACTATATGATATCAGGTCATTATCATCTGGGTGAAATGTATACAATTAATAACGGTAAATTAGCTATTTTAGGAGACTGGTTCTTTCGGCCTTCTTACGCGGTATTTGATGGTAAAGACCTTTTTTTTGAACTATGGGAGGAAAATGATTAAAAACATAATAATTGTATTTTGCTCTCTTCTAGTGATTCAAAGCTGTTCCACCATAAAAGGATTATTAGGAAAAAAATCGATTGGTGACCCTAACGATCCTGATTTCCTTAATACCGTTCAAGAATTGAAAAGCGCCTATCGAGGAGGGAATGTCAGAGCACTTGATGAATTAATAAATGTTTATGAAAACGAAGACTTACACGTCAAACTTCGTGTTGCGGCAGGAAAAACACTGGCACAAACTCAGCATCCTAGAGCACTACATTCTATATCAGAAATGGTAGCAACAACTACAGCTGTAGATTATACATTGTTAAACGAGTCAATTAATATGCTAGGATTCTTTAAAGAAAATCCAAAAGCTTCCGCTGCTCTTTTAAGATCAATGCACACTATGGAAAAAAGAACAAATGAAGTACATATTTCACTTGTAAAAAGTCTTAATCGAGTTCGAACAAAAGATCAAATCCTTGCACTGCTAGATTTATATGAAGTTGCTAAGAGCAATATGGCCAGAACAGAAAAATTACTTACCGAGACTCTTGGGGCAATTGGTAGTGATCAGGTTGTACCAGTCCTAACCTCTGTCGCTAGGGACCCAAAAATAAATATAGGCATACGAAATAAAGCTGTTGAAATATTAGGTAAAAAAAACCCTGATGATGTTGCTATTGCTTTTGCTGAATTACTTGGAGATCCAAATACAAATCTTGAGGTAAGAGAATTTGCACTCAACACGATGAAGGGAGTGAAGGAAGAGAACCTAGTTTTAGCTCTACTCAATACATACAATATGGGTAAAACCCAATATTATAGCCTGTTAAATACCATGTTGGCTGCGCTTGGTGAATTCGATGACCCTGAAGTTAAAAAAGCAGTTATTGAGATTGCACATAGTAATGATTATCCTATCGATATAAGGAAAAAAGCAATCGACAATCTTGCAGCATTTGACGACCCTACAGTTGTTGAAGGACTATTACCTATGCTCGAGAATAAAGATAATTATATTTATTATGATAACATCATAAATATGGTATATGCCCTTGGAGAAGAAAAGAAAAATGCTGAATCAGTACGTCGCATGGCCTACAAGGCACATTTTTCTAGACGAGAACATGATTAGATTTTTATCATATCTTCTTTTTTTTAGTATTGTATTTGCTGTAGGTAAACAAGGTAAAGCAAAAACAAAGTTTACTCTGACAGGGATAGTTGTAAATAAAAATGGAGATGGATTAAAAAAAGTTAAGCTCACCATACTTAATGATAGTGGAGGAAAAGTTAGTTCGGGAAAGACAAAGAAAAATGGTGAATTTAAATTCAAAAAAATACCAGCTGGGTCCTATCTACTTATTAGTAAGCACAAAGAAGAGGGTTTAATCGAAACAAAGTTTTCACTTTCAAAAAAAGATTTAGATTTAAAGATACAATATTCTAATGATGATGCAGAATTTGAATTATCCGAATTAAATCAAGATAATTCCCCCACTCCACCATTAAACATCTTACCTGAACAACGGCAAAAATCTGAAAATCAAAAATTAAAGTTTGATGATCTTTTTTTTGAATATAAATCAAATCTTAAAGCACTAGAAACAGAAATAGATTCTCTTAAAAGCGTGGTCAAGGGTTACCAAAAGGGACAAACCATGCCAAATGTCAGTAGAGAGCTTTTAGAGATGATAAAAGTTCCAGACTATCAACATCGAGTAGAACTACAAAATGGCACAGTTGTTTCTGGTGAACTTTTGCAAGAATCTGATTCCACATTAACATTAAAAACACAAATAGGGACCCTCGTAATAAAAAAAGAAATGGTTGTCCGTATGAGTGAGTTAGAAAAACCTGGTCCTAAAGTAATTTTTTTAGGTGACCCATTTATTGATTTTTATCCTGACAAACAAATTTTTTCAGGCAGAGTAAAAAACATTGGGCAAATTAGAGCAGATTTTGTTAGAGTAATAGGGAACCTATTTGATCAAACAACAACCATTACAGGGAGCGATTCAGTTTTTGTGAAAGGTACCCGCATTGCATATGAATCAAATGTTGTTGCAGACACAGCACTAAAACCAGGTCAAACTGCATCCTATGTACTAACTGTACCAATATCTAAAGGTAGAAAAGCACAATATCACACTATGGATATCCACTGGGATCAGACACAATAGGGTGAATAAAAAAGTTTTTATTTTCCTATTTTTGGTTATACTAAATGCCAAAAATATAAAAAAAAATAGAAATATAAAATTTCCCAACCTTCCTGGATTCAAAACCCTTATTTGTGATTTTCATACTCATACTGTATTTTCAAACGGGAGTGTCTGGCCTGATATTCGCGTTCAGGAAGCTACTAACGATGGGCTTGATGCAATTGCAATCACTGAAAATATAAACTACGAATCTCGTGCAAACTATTATGACGATTTTGATAAAAATCGTCCATATGAATTAGCAAAAACTTTTGCAGGTAAATCAAGCCTCCTGATAATTAATGGTTCAGAGTTAAATAGTTCTCTAATAACAGGTCAAGCAAATGCGATATTTCTAAAAGATGCAAATAAATTAATTAATTCTAAAGAACCTATTGAAGATTATATTGAGGCAAAAATGCAAGATGCATTTACATTTTGGGCCCAGCCATCTATTATTAAAAATCGTTCAAATGAGAGTGAATTATTAAATAAAATTAAAATTGAAATGATAAAAAATAACCTTGTCCATGGGATAGAAATCGTTAATGATACTACTTTCTCTAATAAAGCTTTCCAAATTGCGCTTGACTATGATCTTTCACTTCTAGGAACGTCTGATATACATGGAATTATTGATTGGGAGTATCAAATTGAATCTGGTAGACATAGACCGGTCACTTTGGTCTTTGCAAGGGAAAAAAGTCAATCTTCATTAAAAAAAGCATTAAAGAATGGACAGACTGTTATATGGTATGACAAAACCCTAATTGGTAAGAATGAAAATTTATTACCGTTAATAAGTAGTAGTTTAAAAGTAAAATCAGCAAAATATAAGATTGATGAAAAAATTATAAATATAGTGATCACAAATAATTCTGATGCAAACTATATTCTCAGGAATCAAAGTAATTTTGATTTTTATAATTCTACAAATCTTGTATCTATTCCACCTCATGGAAATACTGTCATTGATGTAATATTTATGAAAAAAAGAAGAAAAATTAACTTAGAATTTGAAGTATTAAACTGCCTAATAGCACCAAACACTCATCCTGTTTTTAGGTTGGTTGTTAAACCAAAGCTTTGATTCCTTCTTTTAATAAATGTCTTTTAATATCTTAAAATCTTTTATTTTATATTGTTTTTTTCTAACACAATTATTTGCTAATAATGAATATCCCATTATACTAGTTCATGGTTTTCTAGGATGGGGAAAAGATGAGGTTGGGAAATTAAACTACTGGGGTGGTAAAAATGATATAGAACAGCACCTGATTGATAGAGGATATAAAGTATTTTCTGTTTCTCTTGGTCCTATCTCGTCAGCGTATGAATGTGCAATTGAAACATTTTATCAGTTAAAAGGCGGGCAGTTAGATTATGGAAAAGGACACTCAGAAAATTATGATATCATTAGAAAACCAAAAGAAAAAAATTATGTTGGATTATATCCTGATTGGAATGAAAATAACCCAGTGCACTTATTAGGATATAGTTTTGGGGGAATTACAACTAGAATGCTATTGCATCTTCTAAATAATATGATTGAAGACACTTCAGGTTTAAAAGAATCAAGCCAACTCTTAGGGTCAATTAATAATGGATGGATTAAATCAATCACAACGATGTCGACACCACATAATGGTTCAACATTATCTAATATTGTTATTGATGCAGTACCATTCACTGATAATCTATTACCAATCGCAAATATGATTAGTAGCAAATATTATAATTTTGATTTAGAACACTGGAACCTCTCAAAACTAGAAAATGAAACCATAGTAGATTACATTAAAAGACTAACAAAACACCCCGCTTGGAGTACAAAAAACAGTGTAGCCTGGGATTCGAGTATACAGGGTGCTCAAGAATTAAATAATATTTTAATTATTAATCCTGATGTATATTATTTCTCATCAAGTACCTCTGCTAGTTTTTTAGATACTTCTTCAGGTTATCATCATCCTGCTGAATTTATAAGCATCATGAGTTATCCATGGTCATGGCTAATAGGGAGAACCAATATTGAAAAGAATGGTAGAAACATAACAGATAGTAAATGGTATGAAAATGATGGTACTGTGAACACCATTTCAATGGTAAGGCCATACTCGGGAAAAAATGGAGCAGAACCACTAGCGCCACTAACTAACACAAATAAACTGGAGACTGGGACATGGTATCATATTGGTAAATTTCATTATGACCATAAAGCATTTATTGGACATTTTTTAGATGATCCTGAAAAAATAAATGAAATAAAACTAATTTTTGAAAATCATGCAAAAGTTCTTTACCAACTGCCTTAAATAAATTTACCAATTATAATATATATATTTTTTATCTTCTAATGTGGGTGAAAAGAAGATTATAGACTTAAAACAACTAAAAACTATTCCAAACATATTAAGTATTAGTAGGTTAATCTTAATACCACTAATGATAATTCCATGCTTTTTTATAGATAATGAAGAGTATGCCAGATCAATTTTTATAACCATGTTTATTATAATAGGTGTTACTGACAAACTTGATGGAACGATCGCACGCTATTTGAATCAGACCAGCCATTTAGGTGCAAAATTAGATACTATGGCTGATATTATATTTTATCCTCTTATTGCTCTTTGGCTATACCGATTTTCTCCTGAAGTAGTTGATGGTTGGTGGGGATTAATATTGATTCTTTTTGCATTGTTTTCTATTAAAATATTACTAGCAAAGAAAAAATTTGGAGAGATTCCTGCTTTTCATACGATTGGAGGAAAAACATTTGCAGCATCTCTTTATTTTTTTATGATTATTGCTATTTTATACCCAAAAACAGCTTCTGATCTTTTTCCAGTTTTATGTGTGATTGGTTATGTTAATCAAATTGAAGAAATGTATATTTTTATGACTAGAAAAAAAATAGATGAAAATATTCGATCAATATTTGACTAGTTTTTTTCTTTAACTTATCCATAGTAAACCAGTCTAATAATTATCAATTATTAAAAATTTTCATACCGAGGTAAAAATGAAAAATATATTTAAATGGTCGATACTTTCTATAATCATATTGATCAATTTCCAATATTTATATGCACATAAAGACCATAGAGATAGACCTGCAATGCCTGCAATAGGTATTGTTGAGGGATTAATACTAGATTCAACATCAATGAAGCCAATTGAGTATGCATCTGCATCATTAGTAGATCTAGAACACAATGAAGTAGTTACTGGAGGTCTAAGCAATAAAAATGGGCGGCTTAATATTACAGAAGTTCCACTGGGGAAATATGTAGCTGTAATAGAATTCATAGGATATAAAAAAAAAGAAATTGGCCCATTGAATATCTACCCTGGAGCAGGAGGAGCTATTAGACAAAACATTGGTGAAATCAAAATGAGTATCTCCACTTTAAACTTGGCGGCCATTGATGTTGTTGGAGATGAGAGTACATTCATTCAAACAATAGACAAAAAAATATTCAACGTAGGTCGAGACCTTTCTTCCTCTGGCGGAAGTGGAGCAGATGTCCTTAGGAAGGTTCCATCTGTAGATGTAGATATTGATGGTGTTGTTTCAATAGCAGGAGATGCAAATGTAACAATTCTAGTTGATGGTAAAAGAAGCGGCAGAACAGGGAGTGGGAGACGTGGAGAAATTGAAAACATAGCAGCATCAATGATAGAAAAGATAGAAGTAATTACAAACCCATCTGCAAAATACGATCCAGATGGTGTAGGTGGCATTATCAACATTGTAATGAAACGCGGAGCCCTAGATGGATTTAATGGAAATATTTCAGCAATGCAGGGAGACTACAACCAACAAAATCTAAATGGCAATGTTAATTATAGGACTGATCAGGTAAATCTATTTACAAGCATGAATTATCGCACAGGAGATAAAGTAGGTGATGGAGTTAGGCAGTTTCAATATACCTACTCAACTAAGACTGATTCATTATTCCAGAATACAAGTAGAACGCGCACACCAAATAATTTAGGCTTTAGAATTGGAGGCGATTATTATCCTTCAACATCCCAAACAATTGGATACACATTAGACATCTCGGAGCACAAGGAATTAGAACAATCAGAGATCGATTATATAATAAATACCCTAAACCCAGATATTATTGGCGAAATGCGAATGGAATCAAATGATGATGGTTATCATATCGACCATGTCCTCTCATATGAAAATAAATTTGATTCCAAAAAACAATTATTAAAAGGATATGCAAGTTTTGCGCATGAAATAGATGATGTCTTTGAAACTGGTGGGATGGAAGACCAATATAGTGTGGATAAATCTAGTACCGATTCTAAAGCATTAGAGGATAATACCAACATTACAATGGCTATTGACTATGAAAATGAATATGGAAAAAAACTAGGTATTGAAACAGGGGTTAAAATGACGATTAGAGATTTTGGTAAAGGATTAAACTACTTAAATGATGAATATGATAATGCTTATAAGGAGGACATATACGCTGCTTATCTTGTTTCAAAGTATGACATGACTGATCGATTTGGTCTAAAACTTGGAGCTAGATTCGAACAAGTTGAAACAAAGGCAAATCTTACTGGACCAAATTCACATGATTCAACAAACATAATCACAAAACTCTTTGACCAAGCAATATCCCAATCTCCTTTTGACAACCCCTATACTAAAATATACCCAAGTGCATTCTTACTTTATAAGTTAACTGAAAAACAGACCATTCAATTTGGTTATTCCAAGAAAGTAAACAGACCAAATAGACGAACGCTTAGCCCATTCCCTAACAACACTCAAGATATAAGCAGACTAAGAAATGGTAACCCTTATCTTAGGCCTGAGTACAGCGATGTAATGGAATTATCATTTTCTAGTAACTCAAGAAAAATGAATTTGAACTTATCATCATCATATAAAAACACCAATGATGTAATCATGTGGTGGGATAGAGACTATGTTACATTCGATACCACCACATATGAAATACTTACTGCTGGGAATGCTGAAAGCTCAAAAAGCACGAATTTTAGTGGCAATATAATGTATCGACCAATGCCTCTTGCAAGTGTAATGATATGGGGCTACAGTTGGAACTCTACAATATCTGACAAAGGCGAAGCTGATTTCAATGGCAACTCAAGAGGTCTGGGTTTTGGCGGGCGACTTACATTGAATATTCCGACTATTGCTAGGATTGAACTATCAGGGAATGGTAGAGGGAAAATGAAGATAACAACAGGATCTATTCCAAGTAATTATAGAGTTAACCTTGGAATCCAAAAATCATTTCTAAAAAATCGTTTATCTGTCACCTTTAAAGTAAACGATCTTTTTGATACTGGTAAATTCATAATTAACACATCAAATGAAGTAACAAACGCTGTGACACAAGAGACTTATACCCAATTGATGTATGCAGAACGCCAAAGACAAAAGCGAAATACATCAATAGTATTAAATTATAATTTTGGTAAACAACAAAAGAAAAAATGGAATAAAGGTAGTTTTTCTGGCCGTTCAGGAGCAATGAGAGGCGGTGGAATGGATATGGATTATTGATTCACGGTCTTCTGATTCTTTGAATCATATCTTTTACCTCAGATGGGACATCTGAATATTTTTTTGATACCAGATAAGCAACAGAAAAATTAACCAATGCCCCAATCGCCCCAAAGGCATTGGGCTCAATACCAAAAAACCAGTTTTGTTCCATTTCACCTAAGAATGATGTTGATTGAATGAACATTATTCCTTTGTGCTGAAAAACATATAATAGTGTAATACTTATTCCTGCAAGCATACCCGCTATTGCCCCTTCTTTATTCATCTTATTTGAGAATATACCCATCATCAATGCTGGAAATATAGATGATGCAGCCAATCCAAAAGCTAGCGCTACTGTCCCTGCGGCAAAATCAGGAGGATTAAATCCAAAATAACCTGCAACTGCTATAGATATTGCCATTGCCATACGGCTTGCTAAGAGTTCCTTCTTTTCTGAAATATTAGGTTTAAGTACACCTTTTAATAGGTCACGAGAAATTGAAGATGAAATCGCGAGTAAAAGTCCTGCTGCAGTGGAAAGTGCAGCTGCAAGTCCACCCGCAGCGACTAAAGCAATTACCCAATTAGGAAGGTTTGCAATTTCGGGATTTGCTAAAACCATTATATCTCTATCGACTTTGACCATTTCATTATCATCGCCTGCTGTGTATTGGATCAGACCATCATTATTCTTATCTTCAAATTTTAGTAGCCCCGTTTTTTCCCAATTACGAAACCAGGAAGGTCTATCAACATATGCAAGATTCTGCTGTTGTTCTGGCTGATCTATAGTAGATATAAGATTCAATCTAGCCATAGCTGCAACAGCTGGAGCGGTGGTATATAAAACTGCTATGAAAACAAGTGCCCACCCAGCAGATGATCTAGCGGCTTTCACAGAAGGAACAGTAAAAAATCTCATTATTACATGTGGCAGGCCTGCCGTACCTATCATTAATGATAACGTATAAAAAAACATATTTAATAAGCTTAAACGTTTATTTGTGGTATACTCTTCAAAACCAAGTTCTGTTATGATTTGATCTAACTTGTCCAATAGAAAAGTTCCATCTTCCATTGTCGCTCCAAGCCCAACCTGAGGAATTAGACTTCCCGTTAACATAAATGATATGAAAATTGCAGGTATGGTATATGCAATGATCATAATTATATATTGAGCTATTTGAGTATATGTTATTCCTTTCATACCTCCCATCACAGCATAAATAAATACGATTGCCATTCCAATTATTAGTCCCTGGTCATAATCCACTTCTAAAAATCTTGAAAAGGCAACACCAATTCCCTTCATTTGCCCAATAACATAAGTTAAAGATGCAATTATGAGGCACACAACAGCGACAACCCTTGCTGTCTTTGAATAATAACGATCACTAATAAATCCTGGCACAGTAAATGACCCATGCTTTCTTAGGTATGGTGCTAGCAGTAAAGCTAATAACACATATCCCCCTGTCCAACCCATTAGAAAAACAGACCCGCCATATCCAAAGAATGCAATCAAACCAGCCATAGAAATGAATGAAGCTGCAGACATCCAATCAGCAGCAGTTGCCATACCATTAGCAATTGGGTGTATATCACCTCCTGCCACGTAAAACTCGTTAGTGTTATTTGCTCTTGCCCAAAAGGCGATCCCAACATAGACTGCAAAGGTAAAACCAACAATTAAAAAAGTAAGTGCTTGTAGATCCATAAAAAATCTTAATAAATAAAATTAATCATTAGCCTGGTATTTCTTATCAATCTCGCCCATTTTAAATGCATAATAAAAGATGAGAGCTACAAATACATAGATGGATCCTTGTTGTGCAAACCAAAAGCCGAGTTTATATCCACCAATCTTTATGACATTCAAATGGTCAACCAAAATAATGCTAAAACCATATGAAGAAATAAACCAAATGGAGAGACATTTCATGATGAGTGAAATATTTTCATTCCAATAATTCTGACTTTGTTTTTTCATGACTTAACGTTAATTGATTTTAAGAGAATATTTAAGGTACTGGCTCATGTATGCTAAAATCATAGCCACAATAACATCTGCTATTGGAGGCACGTTAGGAAATCCAAAGTTCCATGTAATTACGCCCAACAACCAGATGAAATAAACCTTCATATTATATCAATATTACATATAATACGGTGCGAAGGGACGAGTTTTTTAAAAAAAGAGACTTTAGGCTTGCGGCAGACTACCACTAGGAGTTTTAGAATTAACCTCTAAAATATTATTGAAAATACTTTTGATAAATTCCAATCGATTGACCTCATCGTTAATGCTTATGATCTCTTTCTTGAGAACAAGTGGTAGCTGTAACCCTTGTAAAAACTCAAATGAAATTTTCTTTTTCATGTGTAGTTCAAAATCTTTATCAACTCCAAACTTTAGTAGTATCTTCAAATATGATTCCTGGAATTTTTGGAATTGAGGACCCTCCATACCTGTTTGTATAGGTAGGAATTCAACATCACCCATAACGGTGTCCCCGTCTATTTCAGTACCTTTAACCTTAAATACTTCCTCCCCTTCAACAAGAATATCGTATTCCCCGTTCGAATACTTTTTGAAAACTTCTTTAACACAAACTTTTACGCCTTTTGAGAACACTCCCTCTCCTTCACTAAGAATTATTCCGAAGGGATTATTATGTTCAATCGCATTTTTAATCATTAGCTTGTATCTGGGCTCAAAGATATGTAAGGGCAGATGTTCAAATGGAAGCAAGACAAGATTTAACGGGAATAGTGGTAATTTTTCCAATATTTACTTCACTCAATTTTGGTTACTATTTATGTAATTCAAATTATTCATATGTATAAATTAGTTTAAAAAAAGATAAAAGTTCTAACTGATAAATAAGATTACAGAATAG